>JBATHJ010000039.1:0-7046 GCA_049666625.1 Gammaproteobacteria bacterium
CGCCCCGATGCCAGCAGTTCTTCCATATAGGCGGTCGCCGCGCGCATGTCGATGGGTGACGGCAGCACCGGGAACAATACGGTCTCGGCCTTGCGCAATAGTGCAGTGAGCTCGGCACCGTGCACCCGTGCGGGCGCATCCATGATCAGCACATCGGTATCGCGTGACGGTTTCACCGGGTCTTTCCAGGCGGCGATGCCTTCGATGGCGGGCCATTCCTCGCCGCGCGCTTCCAGCCAGGCCATGCTCGAACCCTGTGGATCATAATCCGCGAGCGCGACTTTCTGCTCGAGTTCCCAGGCATAGTAGCTGGCCAGGTTGGTTGAAATGGTGCTCTTGCCGCACCCGCCCTTGGCGTTCAGAACCAGAATGCTTCGCATTGTTTCCTCCCTCTTTGCACTGTTGCGCCTGATTCTAAGCGATGTCCCGCCGAGAATCAGGACATTTTCCAAAAATCAGCATAAGCCCATGTTTAATTGCACTATTTTTTCGCGAATCGCACGTCATCAGTGCGCATCTGCCGAGTCAAGCACTGTCACAAAATCGTCCGTTCAGCGCAAAGTCATTGTAATAACTGGATTTTATAATTCCACGTAGAAATGGCACAGGAATTGCTGAAGTCCTTGGTGACGCAGGCTTCTAAGGTGTGCCATCAATCACAACACTGCACCCGATGACACCTGCAGAACAAATGGAGCACCGCCATGAGCAAATTTGAAAAACACATGATAGTAGCGCTTTCCTTTTCAACCGTGATGATGTTGCTGAACATTGCGGCCGTTAGCAGCGGAGCGGCAGAGAGCTATTACGGGCAGCTGAGTTTATGGCTGCAACAGCTGTTCGCCTGAGCCATAAACCCGGGTACATACACACTTACAACTGCTTGACCCCGGCGATCAGCTCGGCCACGGCTTTCTGGCCGTCACCGTAGAGCATGCGGGTATTGTCAGCGTAGAACAAATGGTTCTCGATGCCGGAGAAACCCGAACCCTTGCCGCGTTTGATCACGATAGTGTTCATGGCTTTGTCGGCGTTGAGGATCGGCATGCCATAAATCGGGCTGTCGGGGTTGCTGCGCGCGACCGGGTTGACCACGTCATTGGCACCGATCACCAGCGCGACATCGGCGGTCGCGAAGTCCGAGTTAATTTCATCCAGGTCGAAAATCTTGTCGTAATCCACGCCCGCCTCGGCCAGCAATACGTTCATGTGCCCCGGCATACGCCCGGCGACCGGGTGAATCGCATATTTCACGGTCACACCGCGTTCTTCCAGCAGGGCTTCCAGCTCTTTCAATTTATGCTGTGCCTGCGCCACCGCCATGCCATAGCCCGGGACAATGATCACTTTCGAGGCATAGGCCATCATGATGGCAGCGTCGTTGGCCTGGATTTCTTTCATGCTGCCTTCGACAGACTCTTCGACCGCGGCACCGCCGTCACTGCCAAAGCTGCTGAACAGCACGTTCGAGATCGGCCGGTTCATGGCTTTCGCCATCAACTGCGTGAGCAGGGTACCGGCGGAACCGACCACGGTGCCGGCGATAATCATCGCCGCGTTATCCAGCACAAAGCCTTCGAAGGCGACTGCCAGGCCGGTAAGTGCGTTGAACAATGAAATCACCACCGGCATGTCAGCTCCGCCAATGGGCAATGTCAGCATCACGCCGAGCACCAGCGCAATTACAAAAAACCAGAGTACATGATCTGCGCTCACCGGATGCCCCGTCGCGACCCAGTAACCAAAAACGCATACTGCAACAAACAACGCGATATTCATCACCTGGTGCGCCGGCAAACGTAAGGTCTTTTTCATCAGGCCCTGTAACTTGGCGAATGCAATTGCCGAGCCGGAGAATGATACTGCACCGATCAGGCCACCGAGCACCGCCAGCACCTGCACCACGTCACCATGGCTCGCGCCACCACTGGACAGTTTTACCAGCTCAACCGCTGCAATCGCCGCAGCCGCGCCACCGCCCATGCCGTTGTACATTGCAATCATCTGCGGCATATCGGTCATGGCGACTTTTTTGGCAGATATCCACGCCACTGCAGAACCGAGCGCAATCGCGCTCACCATCAAAATAAAGTTAATGTTGTTGCCGATTTCGATTTCGGGCGCGCCGAAGGTCACCAGCGTGGCGACTACCATGCCGATTCCCGCCCAGACCACACCGCGATGCGCTGTCACCGGTGACGACATCTGCTTCAGGCCAATAATAAAAATCGCCGCGGTGAGAAAATAAACAATATTAATCGTGAGACTCATGCCGCTGCCCCTTTGTTCTTATTCTTGCTGATCTGGAACATATCCAGCATCCTTACCGTGGCGACATAACCGCCAACCGCGTTGCCGGCAGCGAGCGCGACTGCAAAAAAACCAATCGCGAGTTCCAGTGTGCCTTCAGCGTGGCCCAGCACAATCATCGCACCGACCAGCACAATGCCGTGTATAAAGTTAGAACCCGACATCAACGGCGTGTGCAAAATCACCGGGACGCGGCTGATAACTTCGTAGCCGGTAAACGCCGATAACATGAATATATAGAGCGCAGTGAAGCCTTCTATCATTTGGTGATCTCCTCGCGACGATAACGCTCGCTTTTGACTTCACCCTCGCAGGTGAGCACGGTTTTGGCCAGGACTTCGTCATTCCAGTCGAGTGCAAGTTCGCCGTCCTTGATAAACGGCGACATCAGGTTGAACAGGTTGCGGGCATACATTTCGCTGGCATGCACCGGTGTCTGGCTGGCAACATTGAGCGGGCCGTGAATAGTGATACGGCTTTCAAATTCGATGGTTTCACCCGGCACGGTGAGTTCACAGTTGCCGCCGCCTTCCGAGGCAAGATCAACAATCACAGCGCCGACTTTCATATTGGCGACCATCTCGCGGCTGATAATTTTGGGTGATGGCCGGCCCGGGATCGCCGCCGTGGTAATCACCACGTCGCTTTGCGACACATGCTTCGACAGCACATCGAGCTGCTTCTGCTTTTCTTCTTCTGTGAGTTCGCGCGCATAACCACCTTCGCCGTCGGCGCTGACACCGGTATCGACAAACTTGGCGCCCAGTGATTCGCATTGCTCGCGGGTGGCGGAGCGTACATCGTAAGCTTCTACAATAGCGCCGAGACGTTTGGCTGTCGCAATCGCCTGCAGGCCCGCAACACCGGCACCGATGATGAGGACCCGCGCCGGGCGAATCGTGCCCGCGGCGGTGGTCAGCATGGGGAAAAATACGCTGGCCAGGTCGGCGCCCATAAGCACACCTTTATAGCCTGCGATGGCGGCCTGCGAGGACAGCGCATCCATCGACTGTGCGCGGGTAATGCGTGGCACCAGTTCCATCGCCAGCGCGGTAATATGTTTCGCGCACATTTTATGCGTCACGTCTTCGTTCTTGTGCGGCGCCATAAAGCCCACGATGATGGCGCCGTCATCGATCAGGTCGAGTTCTTCCAGCGTCGGCGGTTGCACCTTGAAGATGATCTCGGCACCTTTATACAGCTCGGCGGGGGTATCGATGATTTTCACACCTTCGAATGCCGCATCAGAAAAATGTGCAGACAGTGCCGCGCCTTTTTCCATGCAGACTTCAACACCCAGATCAATCAGGCGTTTGGCAACACCCGGCTCAAGCGCAATGCGGCGCTCACCGGGCACGATCTCGTTCGGTACTGCCAGTCGAATTGGCATTTGCAGACTCCAGCAAAAACAGGGCGAATAAAACAGTGTAGTTGCGTACAGGCATTCCTGCCTGATTGCGTGTTGCCAGCCTGCTGCAGTGCACGATTTTGTGCAGGCCGCCAAAGTGCGCGTATGTTACAGCAAACATTGTGGCTGTTGAACCATTGTGGCGCAGCCGGCGTCTTGTGCATGACATGCGAATCTGTCACCCTACGCGCATACACTAACTACATGATATTTACGTGAAAGCAGAACACTACCAACACGGCTCAAAAGAAAAACTCGGCATCCTGCTGGTCAACCTGGGCTCGCCTGAAAAACCGACGGCGTCGGCGCTGCGCCGTTACCTCGGCGAGTTTCTATGGGACCCGCGCGTGGTCGAACTCTCACGCCCGCTATGGTGGCTGATTTTGCACGGCGTTATCCTGCGGATTCGACCGCGGCGTTCAGCGCGCGCCTATGCCAGAGTATGGACTGACCAGGGCTCACCCCTGGTCGCCACCTCGAAACTGCAGACACGCGCGATTGAACAGCACCTGCATAAACGCTTTCGCGGTAACCTGCTGGTAGATCTTGCGATGCGCTATGGAAAACCTTCAATCCGCAGCTCGCTGGAAGCCCTGCGCCGCGCCGGTGCCCGGCGCATCCTGGTGTTGCCCATGTACCCGCAGTACTCCGCCACCACCACGGCGTCGGTGTTCGATGAAGTCGCCAATGTATTATCCAGCTGGCGCTGGTTGCCCGATTTGCGCTTCATTAATCACTATCATGATCACGATAAATACATCAACGCGCTGGCCAGCAGCATCCGCGAGCACTGGGCAAAACACCCGCGCGGGCAGACGCTTATGTTCTCGTTCCACGGCATACCACAACGTTATTTCGATAATGGTGACCCTTACTTCTGCCACTGCCAGAAAACCGCGCGGCTGGTCGCTGAAAAACTCGAACTGGCAGAGGGCGAGTGGATGGTGGTCTTCCAGTCGCGCTTTGGGCGTGAACCCTGGCTGCAACCCTATTGCGACAAAACCCTGGAAGCACTGCCCGCACAGGGGGTGAAAGCTGTCGATATTATCTGCCCCGGATTTTCCGCTGACTGCCTCGAAACCCTCGAGGAAGTAGACATGGACAACCGCGAGGTATTTTTAAAAGCCGGCGGTGAACACTATCGCTATATTCCGGCTCTCAATGACCGCGAGGACCATATCGATGCCCTGTGTGAAGTGCTGACTGCGCACATGTTCGGCTGGCCGGAAACCATGCCGAGCTGGGATGCCGGCAAATGCGCGGTTGAAGAAAAACATTCGCGTCAACGTGCCCTTGCCATGGGCGCGAAAAAGTAGCAGCAACACGTCGCGCAGCATACCCGCCAAAAAAAACGGCCACCCTGAGTGAATCTCAGGGTGGCCGTTTTTATGGTCGTCGTTTTATTGAATCGCGATTATGTTTATGCGACTTTTCTACGCGCTACCGCCAGCAGACCCATCAGGCCCGAGCCAAACAACCAGACTGCAGCCGGTACCGGCACAGCTGGCACAACGCCTTCGATTACATCGTTGGCGCAGGTCATGCCCCAGTGCACTGCAATATCAGAACCGATCAGGCCGGTGTTGCTGAGGTCAATATTGAAGTTCACCGTCTTGTCAGCGGCATTGATGTACCAGCTGCTGAGATTGTTGGCAACCGGTGATACCCCGTTGCTGCGGGTATTGACCGCGACTTCCTGGCCATTACGGAAAATACCGCCGCTCATAAAGCTGTCACTCATGCGCGCATCCAGCGTGTTATCGCCCGAGTTCAGACTGTACAGCGTGCCTGTGCCTGTCGAGCCTTCGTTCATCCAGCGATTGTCCAGTGCAAAGCCGTAAGTCCAGACTGTACCGTTACTGGCATTGTCACCCACGTATGGAGCTGTGCCAGCCGGGTTCCAGCTGCTGCTCAAAAACAGGTCGCCGTAACCTATGCCAAGGCCATTGGTCAAATTCGGCATACCATTAATACCTGCAAAAAGCATATCGTCGCCCTTGCCGGCAAAGTTAGTATTAATGCTAACGGTCAGCATGCTGCCACTGACAGAGATATCCATACCCAGGGTATTGAAGTCAGCTGCTGCACCGATAACATCACCCCGACCGTGATCGTTACCCCCCACATAAGCGTCGAGCACCGTGGTGGCCTGCACAGGTATAGCAGATACAGTAAGCAGCAGACCGGCAGAGATAAGTGTTTTATTGCATCTAAACGGGGTATACATAAAAAGCTCCTTGTGAACGTGTTGGTTCCGTAAGCTACGGGGTAATAATAATCAGTGCAGTCTGATATGCAACTAGCAGGCCATAATGAAAATCATTATTAATATCAATAAGTAAGATACAAAAAACTACGCCATGACTGAAATGTGTAATGTTTCACGACATTTTAATAACAATATCTGGCCGTGATTATACAACCTGTGCCCTGTAAAAATACCGCCCATCGGCACGATAGCAATAACACCAATAAAAACAATGTAGTAAAATAAATTACCAGGTACTTATAGTGTTAAATAATTCGACAGACAATCAAACCAAATCAGCCAGGCCCTGCCTCGGCGTCAGCCAGTGCCTGCTGGGTGAACGGGTGCGCTACGATGCAAAGTGCAAAACCAGCCGTGTCGTAGTCGGGAAGCTGGCATCCATTTTCACCCTGGTGCCAGTCTGCCCCGAAGTTGAAGCCGGCCTCGGCGTTCCGCGTCCGCCAGTCCAGCTCAGCGGTGACATACATTCACCGCGCATGACCGGACGCGATAACCCGGCACTGGATGTGACCGAACAGGTTCTTGAATACACCCGCCACAGGCTGGATCAGCTCTCACAACTCGATGGTTATGTTTTCAAGAGCCGCTCGCCGAGCTGTGGCCTGCACACTACACCGGTGTTTATTGAGGGCCGTTGCATAACCGAAACCGGGCGCGGGTTATTTGCGCGTGAATTCTGTAACCGGTTTCCCGACCTGCCTGTGATCGAAGACAGCGCGCTTGAATCTATAGATAACCTCGAGCGTTTCATCGCACGTGTAATCAAGCGGTACAACGCACGCAGCTGATGCGACTTACCGTGCTAGGCTGTTACTACTGCGATAATGACGATGTCTATTACACACATACAGCATGACGCTATTGATCAGAAGCAGGCAATCGCGGTGGCAACAAGCTCAGTTCAGCTCGGCCAGCACCTGCTCGATCATGCTGATCGCCTGGCCGCGGTAACCGCCACCGAACAGGTTGAGGTGATTGATGATGTGATAGATATTGTAAAACGTTCGACGCACAGAATAGCCCGCGTCGAGCGGCCAGGCAGTGTTATACGCGGCATAA
>JBATHJ010000040.1:0-2997 GCA_049666625.1 Gammaproteobacteria bacterium
TACTGGTATTTGCAAAAATACAGGTAAAGCAGGTTCCGGTTCTTAATCAGCATGGCAGACCGGTGCGACGGTCAATACCCGAGCGGCGTTCTTCAAAATCTATCGGTTCCTGGCGCATGCGTCTATCTGTCTGTGGTGTGCGTCGATCAACCATAATGCGCAGCATGATGCAGGCGTATAACAGGCTGAGAACTCCGCTTATCAGTGACGCCGGCAGTAACGAGTCAACATTCGGGCCTGCTTCGGCTGGAATAAAACTGAAACCATAAAAATGTTGCATGAATGCCTGTCCCAGGCACAACGCGGCAAAGCTAAGCAACAGCACGACAAAAAACAGTCGATAGTAAGCAAAATTCATGGGGCGGGATGTATATGACATACGGTTTTTACGCTCGCGAGTGAAATAGTAAACAGTGTCCTGCTAATGGCGCAGCATGCATGCGCCGTCCTTGTTGTCATCGTCGGTTGAGGATGTGGGTTCTTTAGCGAGATTGCTAACTTGTTGACGGAAGGAAGAAAACCGGGGACGGGCTGAATAATTATGCGCCTGCTGGCGCGATTATCGAGTCGTGTTTAAGGTGCCTTGTGACGGCACTGGCGCAACGCTTTCGCCATTTGTGCACCACTAATATAACGCTCTGCCTTGTTTTTCTTCATCGCCTTGTTGATTATTCGGCTCAGGCAGGCGGGGATGTCTGCGCGGATTTTCTGCGCGTCGGTCTGTTGCTCAGTGCATATTTTGTGGGTCATGCCGGCAACGCTGTCAGCGCTGAAGGGAAAACGACCGGTGGTTAACTGGTAGAGGGTCGATCCCAGTGAGAACAGGTCGGACGCGCCGTCTACCTTTTGGCCATTGGCCTGTTCCGGTGACATGTAGGCCGGGCTGCCCAGCATGGTGCCGGTTTTGGTGCTGCTCGAACTTGTCAGGCAGGCGACGCCAAAATCGGTGACCTTGGTGATACCGGTGGATTCATCAAAAATAATATTGGCAGGTTTGATGTCGCGGTGCACGACATCATGCCTGTGCGCATAATCGAGTGCAGTCGCGACCTGGATGGCGATTTCCATGACCACCTCGAGCGGTAACAGCGTGTCAGGATTTTTGTGTGCCGACAGGTCGGTGCCCTTGAGATAATCCATCGCGATATAGGCCAGGTCCTGCTCTTCACCGACATCGTAAATTGTCACAATGTTCTGATGGCTGAGTCGGCCCGCAGTCTCGGCTTCGCGCAGGAAACGTTTTCGAATGTCGTCGACTTCGTCGGCATCGAATTCTTCCGATAGCGCCATGGTCTTGATGGCCACTGTGCGGCCGATTCTCGGGTCTTTGCCGAGATACACCCTGCCCATGGCACCCTGGCCGATTTCTTCTATGATTTCATAACGCCCAAGCACGGGTTTTTGCAGTCCGACATCACTCAGTATCAAAGTACCTTGCGTGGTGTGTTTGCCGGCGTTGGGAAGGATCACCATATTTTGAACGTCACGGTTTTTCTTTAAACGTTTTTTACAATCGCGGTAGCCGCTGCGATGTTGTTCGATATAGTTAAATACCATTTCCGCCTTGCTGAACTGTCGACGGCGTTCAAAGTCGAGGCCGAGGCTGTAGAGCCTGTCGAGCAGGGTGTCATCAACCGGGCATTCGCGATATTTTTCAAACGCCTGGTCGAGCTGGCCCTGCGCATGCAGGTTTTGACCAAGACTGAGATTGGATTCAAACAGGTCGGCGCGGGTACGATGATGGGCTTCGTCAACTTTTCGAATCGTCGCGACCACCAGTGCGCCGCAACCCAGTGCAGCCGCTGGCAACATCAGTGGTACCCAGATGGCATTGATAATCATCAGTGCAAAATAGGCGGTGACCAGCACAAATAACAGCAGCAGGCTGGTGACCAGTCCAATGACAAAGCCGAACCTTGGCAGGACCAATACCAGGTACAGGCCGACTACAAACAAGGCCGACATTTGCGCGAGCAGGGCCCAGTGGGGTACCTTGTACATGTCACTGTGCAGCAGGTTATTAATCTGGTGAGCACTGACAAGTACCGGCGGCAGGCTGTCGCCACTCGGCAGGGTGACTTCATCGATCAGTGATGCAGCGGTAATGCCAATCAGTACATCCTTGTTATTAAACTGCGTTGCACTGAGCTTGTTAGTGTACACATCATTAAACGAATGAACCCTGAATGCGCTGGCCCTGTTATCGGCGTTATACAACTGCGGATAAGCGCGGTAGGACGGGTCGGTGTCAATTCGAATGCCACCCATGCTGATGTTCTGCTCCGGCTCGATGACGATATCACGAGTGGTTAAACCCAGGCTGCGCGCAGCAAACATCAGGTTGAAAGACGGGTAATAATGATCGTTGTATTTCAAAACCAGTGGCATAACCAGTGCGCTACTCGTAGTGACTGATTCTTCCTGCATACCGGCATAGGTGTGACGCGCAAACAAAGTTATTGGTGCCTGCGCCTGTTTGACCTGTGGAATGCCGGCATTGAGTACGCTCGGTACATAGTTAGATAAAACGTCTGACCTGTCGGGAAAATCACTGAACGCAAATGACTCAAGTGATTCGCGATTGATGGCGGGCGCACCTTTTTTTATTTCATTACCGAGGCCATAGCTGATGGTGAGCACGGTGTTGTCTGATTTTTTCAGGCTGTTGGCCAGTGCGCCGTCAGTATCGAGGCGCTGCCGCGCGAGGAACAGGATGTCTTTTACCGTGTCCTGGTATTTGCCGCCGTAAGTATCGCGCATGGTATCGAGGCGATGCACACCAAATTCGCTTTGCGGCGTATGCAGTGGCAGGTCTACACCAATCACGCGCGCGTCCTGGCTGCTAAGCTTGTTAATCACCACGCCGAGATAACTTCGCGGCCACGGCCATTCGCCAAGCTGATCCAGTGATGTCTGGTCGATCGCGATGATTTCAAGATTTGATTTTGCTTCCGGCCTGGGCGAGAGTTTTTCGCCCAGCCCATAGGCCTGCCATTC
>JBATHJ010000041.1:0-11207 GCA_049666625.1 Gammaproteobacteria bacterium
TCTGTGCACTGACCGGTCCTGACAGTCGCCGGCACGCTGTTACAAGCGCATCATTATCACCGACATTACCGGGAAAAATTACCACCGGCAGCAACGGGAACTGTGGATGATCCTCGGGACAACACACCACGGAACAGCCCGGCAGAATTTGTCCCAGCACGCGCGCGGTGCGTAAAGACAACCCCTGTGACAGCACATCATTGGAGGTAATGCCGCCCTTGCTGATCAGGAAACCAATGTCGCGCGGCAACAGGTGCACCACGTCCATCAGGAAAGCGGACACGCGTTCACCAAACGCCAGGCGTGTCTGCTCATCTGCAAACGTGAGTTCTTTACGACTGGTGAATATCACCGGTGTTTGTCCCTGCGCATGAACATCCCTGATACGCTCTGCTACTTCTTTCAGCAATAAGCTCGACTCTTTTTGCAGGCGCGAAACATCGACTTCGACTGATGCAACATCGGGCTGTTTCAATAACTGCTGTAACTGGCGCGTGGTTTTGCTGACATGCGAACCGACGACAACTGCACCGGGTTGACCGTTGCGAACATACTGGCGCATGTCAGTCGCAGCAATCGGTTGCGGCGGCAGTGCAGCCAGCGCACTGACAATGCCGGCTGCGCTGCGGCACAGAAAACGTTTGCCCTGGCGCGCGGCTGCATTTAAATCCTCGGCAAATGCATGCAGGTCATCAAAAGATTCGGCATCCACCGCACAGGCAACATTGCCAGTGAGTGCCAGCAAACGATCGAGACAACCGTTACGCACATCGGCAAGACTGAAACGTTCGACCTGCTCGGCGCGAATCCGACCGCGGGTTTTTTCCTCGATATAGTCGGGAAGAAACGCGTGTTTATAACCGAACACTGAATCACGCGCGAACTCGGTTTCGTTCACCGGCACGGGTTCGCCATCGACCAGCAGGTAGTGCACCGCATTGCGGGTGATGCGCCCGCCTTCGATAAACGCCGGGATAAGAAAGTGCGCATCGAACGGACCGAGTTCTTCAGCGATGACATCGGTCTCGACCGGGAAATGCCCGCGCAGGGTTGAATCCGAGCGGCTGCTGAGAATCGGTTCGATCTCACGGCCCTGTTGCGCCATGCGCGCCAGCGCCTGCTTCAGGTTGTGACACACCTCGCGGGTAATATCGGCGGCACGTTGTGCATTCATGCCACGCGTGTTGGTGAGCACGAAAAATAACGGCGCACTGTCCTGCAGTGCTTCGTACAATGTGTCCACGTCCCAGCGCATCAGCAGCAGGCAACTGTGCACGGTTTGCGAACCGGTGGGGTCGTCGTCGAGCACTACCAGTTTTGTTTCGGCCATTGGTTACACCTCAAAATAAATTACCGGGCCAGCATTAACAGCACATCGCCGCTTTGCAGCGGCGATGTCCAGGGCCAGGCCCATGCATGACCCATGATTGGCAATTACAAACCCAGTAACTGCTTCGCGCGTGCTTCAATAGCAGTTGCATCAACACCGTTGAAACTCATCAGCTCGCTGGCTGCAGCAACAGTTTCACCGCGCTGCCAGCACAGTGCATCGCGTTTGCAATTGCTGCGCAACATCACCGGTTCGGTCACCGCGCTCGGGCCACCACTGATCGCAAGCAGGGCATCACCGCCGAACAGTGCGCTGAAATCGGCATCGTTCATGAACTTGCCATCGGGTTCGCTGACACTGTTCCAGCTCACATCACTGGCGCGGTAGAGACGACGCGGGCTGGCGATGCTGACGATGCGCACACGCGCACCGGCTTTTTCCAGCGCATCACGCGCGCTGAAGGTCGGCATCATCACCATGTCGCCGGCGACCGCCAGCACTACCAGCGGACCGTCGCCAGCCACGGTTTCGTACAGGCTGATAGCGCCGTTTTCAACCGCCTGTTTTGCCTGTGCCAGCGTGGTGTACACCGGCATGGCAGTCTTCGAAGCAAAAATAGCGATCGATTTATTGTGCGTACCCAGCGCCCAGTCATAGGCTGCCTGGATCATGTTGGCGTCACACGGGAACAGCGGGAAATGATTGCCGTTGCGCATCATTGCCGCGCAATAGGCTTCTATTTCCGGACGCTGATGGGTCCAGCCGTTGCGCCCCTGTTCCAGCGCACCGGCGGTGAACATGTTCACCTGCGAGGGTGTTTTGCGGCGCAGTTCGGCCATCGCCTGGCTCACGGTCTGCACGATCGGCCAGCCGTTAATCGCAAAGCTTTCGTAGGACAACCACAGCGAGCGACCGCCAAATAATGCAATTGCAGCGGCAAGACCGGCGCAGGCATCTTCGTTCAGCGGTTCGTAGACCTGGCCGTTGGGCGACTGGTTGTACAGCGCATCGGCGGTGGGATGACGAATCTTCAATGCATCATTAATGTTCTTCATCGCTGAAGCTTCGTTACCGTCGGCATTGGTCACAATGAACTGCGGATCGCGTTGGCCAACGGCAGCAGCGAGTGCACCGAATGCAGTTGCCGGCACCGCGTTTTCACCCAGCGGAAATTCCTTCAGTGGCAATGCACCCAGGTCCGCGACTTCGCGTTCACGTTCGGTCGCCACGGTTTCAGCAGCTGGGCCGCCACCGGCGCGCGACAGGTTAGTGCGCACCAGTTGCCAGGCATCGGCATGCAGCGCGCGGCGTTTGAGCGCACTGATCATGTGTTCCGCATCCAGCGAATCCGCCGGATACAGGTTGTGCGCCTTGGCACCAACCGCATGCACGCCTGCGCCCTTGAGCTGCTTGATAATGAATGCAGTCAGTGTGCCCGACAGCGCCTGTTTTGCTGCGCGGTCGATACCGGCGAGCACGGCCGCCTGGAAGGCAAGGCGTTGCTGCTGCGAGAAGCGGGTACTGTCAACGTAGGCACCGTCCTGCCCGGCATCGTCAAATTCTTTTGCATCCACCAGTACCACGTCGGCGAATCCGTGCGCTCTCCAGTAGTTGGTCATGTCTGCGTTGGACATCAGCGACACCATTGAATGATGTTCCTGGCTGTAGCCGTTCCATATCAGTGTCGGCAAAAAGTTGGTGACCTCAGGGAACGCGGTTTTGAAATGCATGAAGGCCGACATGATGTAGGGCTCACCGAGGCCACCGTCACCGATGGTGACCGGGAACAGGGTGCCGGGATTGAGCAGCGCACCGCCCATGGCGAAATGTTCGCCCTGCCCTAACGGGCCCGCCGGTGACAGTAAGCCGGGAATAGCGCCGGACAAATGGCCGAGCAGGCCATGGCGTTCGCGAAAACGCGCGCGCAGCTCGGCGACGTTATGGATATTCATTGACTTCAGCGAGCCGTCGAGAAACATCGCGCTATAGAACCCCGGCGCATGATGGCCGACTTCGGTGACGATATGTTTATGGCCCAGCATCATCAGCGCAGCATGGGCTTCGGCAGACGAGGCATAGCCGCCCGGATGGCCCGAGGCCTTGCTGCCGCAGATTTGCAGTGTCAGGTAACGCAGTGCATCCGCAGCCTGCAGGGTCTGAAATACAGCAGCTGGATCAGCGGCATCGGCAATCGCGGTGTCGCCCTCGGCTATGACGGCTTTGGCTGCTAGTTTGTCAGCGTCGGCCCAGGGCTCGGCGAAATATTGAATGCCATCGCGAAAGTCAGCAATGGCGGCAACGGGTTGGCTGGCAGTACTCATATCAAGTCTCCTGAAAGACACAGTAAATGGATGTTGCGTATACTCTACGTCCCGGCCTATAATTCCGCAATATGCAATCGATTTCACGATACGAAATATGAAAACATCCGAACCCGGCTCTATCCAGGTCATTGACCGCCTCACCGCGCTGCTCGATGCGATCGCGCGTAACCGTGACCCGGCCTCGCTGAAAATACTCGCCGCCGAGTCCGGCCTGCATCCCTCCACCGCGTTTCGAATTCTCGCCGCGGCGATCGAAAACGGGCTGGTGGCGCGCGAGGGCAATCATTACCGGCTGGGAATTCATTTGCTACAACTCGGCAGCCGGGTGTCTACGCACCAGGACCTGCGCCGCGAGGCACAGCCCTTGATGGAAGCCCTGCGTGACAAGATCGGCGAGACCGTGAACCTCACCGTGCGCCAGGGCGACGAAGTGGTCTATCTCGATCGTGCTTTGCCGGACCGCATGATGCGGGTCGAGCAGCGCATCGGCAGCCGCGCGCCGCTGCACGTCACCGCGGTGGGCAAGCTCATGCTGGGCGAAGCCGGCGAAACCGCCTGTCGTGAATATGCACGTCGCACCGGACTGCCGGGCTACACGCGCTATAGCCTGGTAGATGAAGAGCAACTGGTCGGCCATGTCTCGGGCTGCGTGCGCGCGGGGTTCGCCTATGACGATGAAGAGGCCGAGACCGGTGTCGGTTGTATTGGTGTGTTGCTGCATGACAGCAACGGCCTGATCGAGGCCGGGCTTTCAATTTCAGCACCGATCGAGCGCCGCCGCGATGAATGGATAGTTGATCTGAAAGACACTGCGCGCGAACTTTCATCCCGGCTGGGCATGTCATAGCCAGCAGGGCGAGACGTAAAGTGCCTGACTCAGCGGCGTCAATAAAACCCGACATTGGACATTACAGAGCGGCGTATAAATGGTATGGTGCGGCCTGATTTTGCTATGGCCTTTGCAATCGCCGGCCATGGTTTAATATCGTTTTTCCCAGTCGAGCAGTAATACCGGGCAACATAGCCCGCGCTTTCGACCAGCACGTTTCGGAGAGATGCCAGAGCGGCCGAATGGGCCTGACTCGAAATCAGGTGAACTACTTGTAGTTCCGAGGGTTCAAATCCCTCTCTCTCCGCCATTTACCCTTGTCGCAATCAGCGATCATTGCTGAACGCAGATATATTTAATCCGTTATTTATTATTGCCAGGCGATTTCTGCAGCTTATTACTGAACTTGCTAAATGCTAAAACCGTCGGCAATGACCGCACCTTTTTTAATCACCACGATGCCATGTTTAACCGAGTAAAGATCGTGGTTGGAATCGGCCAGGTGACTGCCGCCACGGACAGTAACATCGTTGCCGATATGGCAATTTTTATCGACCACGCAATTGCTTAAATAACAGCGTTCGCCGATGCCCATCGCAATCGCATGCGCCCGGTCCATTTCGTCGAGGTCCTGGTAAAAATCATTTCCCATTACGTAGGAGTTGATAATCGTCGTGTCTTTTCCTATGCGCGACCGCACGCCTATGACTGAACGCTCGATACGGGTGGCCGCAATGATGCAACCGTCGGTAATCAGGGCTTTCTCGAGTGTTGTGCCGGATATTTTTGACGGCGGCAGCAGCCTGGGCCGGGTATAGATCACTTTCGAATTATCGAACAGGTTGAATTTTGGAATATCATCGGTCAGTGCAAGCGTGGCTTCGAAGAACGATTGAATGTTGCCGATATCTGTCCAGTAACCTTCATATTGATAACTGATAACTTTGTGTGCATGAATAGCCTGCGGGATGATTTCCTTGCCGAAATCCCGGGAGTCCTGCCCGGCCATTAATTCAACCAGTAATGCGCGGTTGAATACATAAATGCCCATCGAGGCCAGGTACACCCTGCCTTCCTGCTGCATCTCTTCGCTGACCGCTGAGCGCCAGTCTGCCAGCTGCTCTGCTGCCGGTTTTTCCACGAATTCGGTGACAACATTTTCCGAATTCGATTTGAGGATACCAAAATCAGTGGCATCGCCGGCATTCACCGGCAGTGTTGCCAGGGTGATCTCGGCGCCGGCACTGATATGCGCATCGATCATGTCGTTAAAATCCATCTGGTACAGCTGGTCGCCCGACAAGATAAGCGCGTAGTCAAAATCAAAGTTGTTGATATGGTGCATGCACTGGCGCACTGCGTCCGCTGTACCCTGGAACCAGTTGATATTCGTTGGTGTTTGTTCTGCTGCGAGTACATCGACAAATGAATCATCGAACAAACTGAATGTGTAGGTATTTTTGATATGTTGATTCAGCGATGCTGAATTAAACTGCGTTAATACAAATATTCTTTTGATATCCGAGTTAATGCAATTTGAAATCGGGATATCTACCAGGCGGTACTTGCCAGCGATTGGCACAGCGGGTTTTGAACGGCTCTCGGTCAGCGGGAAAAGCCGTGCGCCCTGGCCGCCGCCCAGCACAATTGCCAGGGTTCTACTTTTCATTTGATGCATATTCCACTTGGTGGCTGACAACAGGTCAATTCGTCTGCGATTGTATTCCATGACAGCGTATGAAGTACGCATCTATTGTAAAAACTAATCAGCGCCCTGCGCGCCGGCCGGCTTTGCAGGTAACACGCGGCTTAAGCGGGCATGACGATAAACATGGAAGCGGAGCCCCGCGATACCACATGCGAATAAGCATGATCCTGACAAAATCGCACAGCGATCAGATTATCATCTATATTTCAGTAAGTTACATGAAAAACATCAGGCAATATTGATATCGTGAACAGCCGCTGAATTATTAGCCAGGGCAACGCCAGTAAACCGCGGCCAGCCGGGCCCGGGCACGCGCCATTCACGCTTGTTTCACAGCAGCTTATCTCATAGTGCTTGTGTCATTTCTCAACAGGTTTTAATCTACCTGTTTAATTGAATGATGTACCGGGGCTGCAGCCATCAGAATCAAGCAATCACTTTGCCGCCCGCTTTTCCTGGCACTGGCAGCCACAGTCAGTGCCATTATTATCGTATTCAATGTCCTGTCTGCGTTGATGAGCCAGTCCACGCTGGAAGAAATAATCAGCAACGGCGAACTGGTGGTACTCACCCGCAACAGCCCCACCACGTTTTACGAAGGCCCGGGCGGGCCCGCCGGGCTGGAATATGATCTCGCCAGCCTGCTGGCAGAGGAGCTCGGCGTAAAACTCAAAATGATCGCCGCACAAAACCTCAGCCAGGTGCTGGCCGGTGTCGAAAACGGTGTCGCGCATTTTGCTGCAGCCGGCCTGACCATCACCGAGGACCGCAAGGAATTTTTTCGTTTTGGTCCGCCCTACCAGGAAATCACTGAACAGCTGGTATACAACATCAACAACCGTAAACCCAAATCGCTCAACAAGCTCAATGGCACCCTCGAAGTCGTTGCCTTCTCAAGCCACAACGAGCAGCTGATCAAATTAAAGGACAAGCACCCGAACCTGAGCTGGAAGGAAAATGCTGCCGTCGCCAGCGAAGAGCTGCTGCAACTGGTGGCCGATAACGTGGTGGATTACACCATCGTTGATTCAAATGAATTCATGCTCAACAAGCGCTTTATGCTGGATGTGCGCGCTGCATTTGATATCAGCGAGCCTCAGCAACTGGGCTGGTTGTTCCCGCTATCGAAAGATAATTCGCTATACGACAAAGTCACCGAGTTTTTTGAAAAAATTCGCGCCAGCGGTGAACTCGCGCGCCTGATCTCGCGCACCTATAGTCATACCCAGGATTTTGATTATGTTGGCACCATGATTTTTCGCCGACATGTCGCACAGCGTCTGCCGGTCTACAGTGAAATATTTCAGCGTGCTGCTGAAAAACACGGTCTCGACTGGCGCCTGCTGGCGGCCATGGGCTACCAGGAATCGCACTGGGATCCGAAGGCAGTCTCACCCACCGGGGTGCGTGGCATCATGATGTTGACACTGGATACCGCGAAAGGCCTGGGGATTAAAAACCGGGTCGACCCGGAGAGCAGCATCATCGGCGGCGCCGCCTATTTCGCAGAAAATCTGCAACGCATACCGGACGATATAGGCGAACCTGACCGTACCTGGATGGCGATGGCGGCATATAACGTGGGTTATGGCCATCTTGAAGATGCGCGCATTCTTACCGAGCAACAGGGCAAGGATCCGGATCGCTGGTTTGATGTCAAACAGTCACTGCCATTGCTGGCCAAACAAAAATGGTACTCGAAAACAAAACACGGTTATGCGCGCGGCTGGGAGCCCCTGCAATACGTGGAAAATATACGCAGTTATTACGATATTCTGCGTTGGCTGGATGACAGCGGACAGGAAAAAGTCAGTTCACCGGATGCATTTTCAAAACTGCCCCAGGTGCCCTGAGTTCGTATCGCCAGGTGTACGATCAGTGGGGCAATTGCCGGTAAAACACGCCGGCTTCGTGCGCCACGCGCTCGTATGACTGACTGAACTGTACGACTGATTCACTGCCGCCCACGATCAATATGCCGGAGGGGTCCAGCAGGCGTGAAAATTCATCGAGGATCTGCCGCCTGATAGAAGCTGAAAAGTAAATCAGTACATCGGTGCAGATGACCAGGTCAAAATGCCCCATGACAGTGAACGGTCGCAGCAGGTCCCGGGTGGAGAATTTCACCATGCTGCGAATCGCCGGGTTGACCGTCCAGGCACCCTCATCGGGTTTCAGGTACTTTTTCTGGTAGGCACTCGAGAGGCCGTCGAGCATTGACTCTTCATAGCGCCCGGTGTCTGCCTGCGCGATATCCGCCGCCGAGATATCGGTAGCTTCGATTTCAAATACAGTATTCAGACTGTGGCTCTGTTTGTATTCAGCGATTTGCATCGCCACCGCGTAGGCCAGCTGGCCACGTCCACAGCCGGTCACCCAGATGCGGAATTTTTTCTTCGCTGAATCTGCCGCCGAAGGCAGGATGTACATATTGAGCAGGCGGGTAAGTTCCGGATGGCTCGACCAGCCACTGTCGTGTGCACTCAGGGCTTCGAGCACCTGGGTATTGAGACCGTTGTGAGATTCGCGCATACGGCTGGCGAGCTCGCTCAGGCTGCTGATGGCATGTTTTTGCATCACGCCGCCGAGACGGTCGGAAATCAGGTCGCGTTTCTCCTCGGTGACCACGACGCCTAGCACATCCTGCATTGCAAGCAGCAACGCCTGGTATTCTTCGGGACTGACGGGGTTGGCAGGACTCATACTTTCAGGCTCATTTAGGGATTGATTTAACTCCTTATGAGCATAGGCGAGTATTGCCAGTCTGCAATGTCATTCGTCCATAAAACGCAGCCATGACCGACTATTCTTCCGGCCTCAGGGGGGCGCGAAACAGCTCGCGGCTCTTCAGCTGGCGGCCCCCCAGGTGGTGCTGCAGCACGTAACGCATCAGGGCCTTAATTTCCGCCGCGTGCGCGGGCAATACCTGGTCGCGCTCAAAGGCGATCAGCGCAGCCCCGGTTATAGACGGCGTGCTGCCCGCCCCCTGTGCTGAAACACGCCGCACCGGCCCGTGCTCGAGGTGAAAAAGATAAACAGCCGAGGCATCGATGACATCGCCATTGTCTGCGTCATGGCTGAGATTGAGCCCGAAACCTATGTCATCGAGCAGGTTTTTTTCAAATCGCCGCAGCACGACTTCCAGCGCCGGGTTTTCTGCCAGCGCGTACAGGGTGTCGTGATAATGGCCAAACAGGTTCTGATGCACATCGTGGCGATGCAGCAGGTGCATCAGCAGTTCATTGAGGTACACCGCCGAGAGCAATGCCTTGCCAGCCAGCGCTGGCGGCTTAATCGCGGCACTGTCAATTTCGCACAGGGTGGGCATGTCACCGCGCCCCTGCCAGCCGAGCAACAACGGCCGATAGGCCTGCAGCACGCCACTGCTGCGTGATTTCTGACTGCGACTGCCGCGTGACATCAGGCATACCCTGCCATGGTCACGGGTAAATACTTCGAGTATCTGGCTGCTTTCCCGAAACGCGCGCTTATGAAGTATGTAGGCTAGCTGAGAACTGACCCGCATGATTTATGAATCTGAATCGTAACCCAGGCTGCGCAGCGCACGTTCATCATTCGACCAGCCTTCGCGAATTTTGACCCACAGGTTGAGGTACACCTTGCTGTCTATCAGCGATTCGATGGACTTGCGTGCACTGGTGCCGATGCTTTTTAAACGCTCGCCCTTGCGGCCGATGATAATCGCTTTTTGCCCCTTGGTTTCGACATAAATGACGGCGTGAATTTTCACCATGTTATTTTCCTCAACATATTTTTCGATCATCACGGTCGAGGTATAGGGCAGTTCCTGGCCGAGTTCACGTACCAGTTTTTCGCGGATAATTTCGGTCACCAGGAAGCGCGTACTGCGATCGGTCAACTGGTCTTCGGGAAAAAACGGCGGGTTTTCCGGCAACAGTTTTGCCACACACTGTTCTATCTGATCGATGCCGGAATTCTTCAGCGCGGCGGTTGGCACCACAGCTTCGAATGCGTACTTTGCGGCTGTTTGCTGGACAAAATCGAGTAATTTTTCCTGCTCCTGCACAGTATCAATTTTATTCACCACCAGGATCACCGGTACCGTCACAGATTCCAGCCGTTCGAGGACATTTTGATCTTCTTCCTGCCAGCTGCCCGCCTGAATCACAAACAACACAACATCAACATCTGCCAGCACCGATGTTGCGGCACGGTTCATGTAACGGTTAATGGCGGTGCCACGACGTTTATGTATGCCGGGTGTATCAACATAAATGGCCTGCGAGGCGCCCGTGGTTTTAACACCGAGGATCTGGTGGCGCGTGGTTTGTGGCTTGCGCGAGGTTATACTCAGCTTCATCCCGAGTATATGGTTTAGCAAAGTCGACTTGCCCACATTGGGGCGGCCGACAATCGCGACATAGCCGCAATGTTGTATTTGATCCTGCATATCAGTTTTCAAAGTGGCTCTTAACAATTTCCAGTGCGGCTTCTGCAGCCAGTTGTTCCGCCTTACGCCGCGAACGGCCTTCACCGACTGTGACGCAATCAATGCCCTCAAGCCTGCACTCGACCTTGAAGTTTTGTGCATGCGCTTTGCCACTGATTTCAGTCACGCTGTATTCGGGCCGGGCAAACTGGCGCGACTGGAGCAATTCCTGCAGGCGTGTTTTAGAATCTTTAAGACTGTCCAGCGCAGGTATATTTTCCAGTTTCTGTTTGTACAGCCTGAGCACCAGCTGGCGACAAACATCAAAACCAGCATCACAGTACACCGCGCCGAGCAGGCTCTCAACCGCATCTGCAATGATGGATGAGCGCCGGAAACCACCGCTTTTGAGTTCGCCTGAACCCAGTTTCAGGCAGGCGCCCAGCTCGAGTTCACGGGCGATATCGGCAAGCGAGTCACGGTTGACCAGGCTGGCACGAAGCCGACTGAGATCACCTTCATTAATATCACTGAATTTGCGAAACAGTTCGTCGGCAATGACAAAGTTGAGGATACTGTCACCGAGAAATTCGAGACGTTCATTG
>JBATHJ010000042.1:0-4412 GCA_049666625.1 Gammaproteobacteria bacterium
ATGGTACCCGGCTCAGCAGCAAAGCCATCGACCATGATTTCTTTTTCGCCAAACTCGGTCGCCTCCATGCTTTCATAATGACCATTGGCACCGTAGAGCCCGCGATCGATATGCGCGAGATCGGTATCGGTGTAGGCAATCTTGAAATTACCCCACAGGCCGAAGCTGTCGTGCTGGCGTAACTTGACGTAGAACTTGCCCGAGGTCGGCGCGTTTTCGACCACGGTGGAATCATCGCCGAAAGTCGGATAAGCAAGGTCAGGATCAATTCGACGGAACAGTGACTGCGGATCTTTTTCGATGAAGTTGGTAAACAGTTCGTCGATCGGGCCTTCGAGGGTGTCGGCACTGGTGGTCAGTTCCCAGTCATCACCGAACTGGCCGTTGGCGTAAAACGCCAGGCGTCCATCGACATTCAAATCATTGTCATAATGCGTTGTATCGCCAGTGACCAGTTGTGCCGGGCCGTTGGTGCTGTCTTTCGCAATCGTGAGATCGGCAATACCCACGTAGAACCAGTCGCTCTTGTCGAACTGCAGCTCGCGCATGTACAGGTCACCGTTACCCGCGGGATCGAGCACCGCCACTTCTACGGTGTGGAAACCCTTGGGGAAAATTTCTTCAGCAACAAAGGTATGTTCCGCACTCACCGGCAGGCGACGCCCGGCCAGCCATACACTGAAACCCTCGGGTATATTGCTGCCGTTGACCAGCACAGTGCCACCCGCCAGCGGAATGTTCTGTAAACCGAGGTGGTTTTCACCATAGCCCACCAGCTGTTCGACGGCTGTTACATCCTCGTCAAACGCTGCCAGCGCATCTTCTTCAAGACTGTCAACCAGCCATAACGGCAGCGCCGTGGTTTCATCAAAGCTGCCCTGGTCATCATAAACACGCAGCACGTACTTGAGCTTGATTAACGGTGCGGTAAATTTTTCTATGTCAGCAGACCAGCGTGCGCGGTTGTTTTCATCTACCGGTACGATGTGCATGGGGTCATCGCGGGTCGATTGCTCGTCTTCGAAAATGCGCACTTCGGCACGCTGGATAAAACTCGGGTAGTTATTGTAGACCTGGAAGCTGACCGCGTTTTCCGCCAGCTCAGTGTCCGGGTCATCCTGGTAACGTACCGTGTTCGGCCAGGCGGTCACGTTCAGTCGTGGACGCATTTCGAGATTATCGAAACGGAACTGGATGTCGGCTTTTTCCAGCGCAACATCGGTACAGCGTTGCAGGTCAGCAATATTTTTATACGGATCATATTCCGGCACACCGTCGACCGTGATGCGCATCAGGTTGAGTGCAAACGGATTGTGCGCAGTGGCTTCGCGGTCGAGGCGGGTGATATCGAGGCCTTCGTTTTCTTCCAGCACCGCCAGCTCGTCATACAGCACCTGCACTTCGACGCGCGAGGTATCAAACTGTTTGAAGCCGGTGTTGGCTACATCTTTCGAGTGTACGTAACCCAGGCCTTCATACTCGACCTGCTTGTCGTTGAGGCCCAGCTCCTGCTTCACCATTTCCATGGCGCGACGCGCGCGTGAAGTCGAAAGCCCGATGTCATCACCGTAGACCATCGATGTTCTACGGTCCATGCGCTCGTTATTGGTGTACCCGGTGAAACCCAGTCGTACGTTAGACTTGTCAGAAATTTCATCCATGAGTTTTTTCAGGCGACTGGTATAGCCTTCCGGCAACACCGGCCTGCCGTCTTTATAGCGTATCGCGCGGATCGGGCCCGAGGGCGGATCGTATGCCAGGGTCACGGTTTCGGCGACATCAGCATCGGGACAGGCCTGCGGCTCGGCGGTGAATTCCTGGAACGGATCGTCGTGCCAGAACTCGACTTCAACCCGCGTGTTGAGTGCGCGGCCTTTCTCGGTATCGTTGGACGCTACCGGGTACGCCGAGCCTTTACCGGTCGAACTCACCGCGTTGTTATCCAGCCCCATGGCATCCTGGATGGCGAGCGCAACCCGACGTCCACGTGCTTTCGACAAACCGGTGTGGTCACGATAAATACGTTCAGCACCGTCGGTCAACGGCAGGTTATCGGTATGACCGACGAAGTGCACGACCACATTGTTCTTGTCGCGCAGGTTGCCCAGTACTTCACGTATCTGGCGAATAAATTCAGCAGGAATTTCGGTCTGGCCAACGTCGAGCCGTAACGGCGCCACCAGGTTTTTCAGCCGTGCGCGTTTTGCATTGCCGGCGCGGTATTGCAGTTTACACACGGTTTCCTTGCGGCAGACCTTGATGCGATTGAGACCGGCGGCGGCAATCACAACTTCTTTATCAACTGCAGTTTCGGTGATTTCGTCGTACCACACCTGCACTTCCACGCGGCGGTTTCTGCGCTTGCCTTCTACCGTATCGTTGCTGGCAATCGGCTGGCTGTCGCCGGCACCGTCATAGGTGACGGACTCGGGTTCGAGATCGAGAGCGCGCTGGAAAAATTCTGCAGTGATTTCTGCGCGTGCACGCGACAGCCCGATATTGTCGCCGTATTTCGCTGTCAGCCCCGGCCCGAGCTTGTCGCTGTCGCTGTGGCCGATAAAGTGCACCCGTACATTGGCACGGTGTTTCATGCCATTGAGCACTTCACGTAACTGCGTTACCGCGGATTCGGGAATATCGGCTTCACCGGAACGGAACCCGATCGGTGGCACTGCGTTTTCGAGTTTGAAGGTTTCAGCTTTCTTGTCGAGCACTTTCTGCATTTCGACGCGGTCTTCCTCGCGCGGCTGAAAGAAAGTTTCATCCTGTATCCAGAGATTGAATACTTCATCAGGCGGCAACTGCTGTTCGGTGTTCTCGCCCAGCGGGTGCGACTGCAACTGCAGTGCAGGCGACGCGGTCGTGCCTTCTGGCGCATCATCAAAACCGAGCTCGGCATAGAGCGGCCCGGCCAGCGCACTCAGCAGCGTGCCGAACAACAGGCTGTGCAGATGTTTGTGCCGTTGTTTGTGCATTGGCTTAGTCATCGAAGCCACCCTTCGTCGCCGGCTTGCCGCGACGCCAGAATACTTCGGTTTCTATTTCCAGGCGGTAACAGCAATCCAGGCCTTGCCAGCGACGCTCGACTTCGTCTTTCACACTTTGCAGACGATCTTCCACCAGCGACGGCTCTTCAACATCTGCCAGGTAGGACAGGCGCAATACTGATGGCGCTTCGATTAATTTTTCCAGCAGCAGGCCAACACGCGACAGCCACTGGGTACGCATCTCGGTGGTGCCGGGCTCGAACACGGCATCGGCCATGTCAAGTCGTACCACGCGATGGATGGTGGCGCCAAAGTTGTACTTCAGCATCTTGCCGCGGGTGGCGCGCTGGACGCGCGGATTTTCTGTGGTCATGCGATAACCGCTCGGCAGACTGCGTTCATCGAGCTTGATAATAAAGTTCGAACCGCGGTCTTCATTCGGCACCACCGCACAGGTGATATGGAAACGGCCGTATTCGTCGGTCTTGGCTTCGATACCACGCGCAGTGACCACGCGTGAACTCGGTATGCCTTCTTCACCTTCATCCTGATAACCGTTCAGGTTCTTGTCATCGAACACCTTGCCGATGATGTCGGAACAGTCGAAGGTCGGGTCGGGCACGACGCGCACCGTGGCACTCGCCTGCTCGGAGGCAACTTCGCCATTACGGTTATTGATCACCTGCGCAAGGTTAACGTATTCACCTTCGCCAACACCGGAACCGACTACCAGCAACAGCTTGATGGTTCTGACTTCAGACGAATTCAGTGTCAGGTCCGGCCAGGTCAGCGTCAGGCCGTTAATTGTCGGCTCGGTCGGCACACCGTCGATGCGCGCAGAACCGGCCACGTACTTGAAGCCCGCCGGGAAGTTATCGACGATGTCGAGATCCTGCAACGGTGCAGCCAGCGTGTTGTTCAGCGTAATGGTGTACGGTATCAGCTGGCTACGCGTTACATTCAGCAATGCCGATGTTTTCGAAATCGCAATCGCGGCATCCAGTTCCGGATCGACCGGGATATGGTTGTTGTATATCTGGCTGGTGAACGGGCTCGCGCTATTACCCAGGGTGTATTGCAGGTAATAATTCGTGCCCGTGGTGCGCGGTGCGATCGATGTTGCTGGTGCCTGTTCAGAGACCTGGACTTCACAACGATCCGGCACCGTGCTGAGCTGGTCATCCGCACTGCCGGGACAGGTCGGTACGCTGAACGGCGGATCCGTCAGCGCCAGTGCCGGCGGAATTATCACCGAGGTGGTGCCGACATACCCCGTGGCCGGTGGCGTAACTTCAATGACATACGCGTCACCCACATCACAGTTGCCGGCAACACTGAAGTTCATGTCGAACTTGTAATAACCGTCGGCCAGCGTCACCTGGTTCTGCTGGTTCGGATCATTGAAACAGCTCACCGGCACCGGCA
>JBATHJ010000043.1:0-8549 GCA_049666625.1 Gammaproteobacteria bacterium
TTGCCAGCATGCGCGCATGCGCGCGTGATCCCGCGATGTCCTGTTTGTACATGCGCTGGTCGAACTGGACCGAGGCGGTGAAGGCTTCGACAAAGGCGTCGGTCTGCTCTGAAAAGCGACCGCCCCAGGCCTGATTGATGCCGGCCTGATTGATGCCGGCCTGATTGATGCCGGCCTGGTTGACGCCGGCCTTTTCCGCGTTAGCTTTCTTCGCACCGGGTTTTACCCTGGCCTTTACGCTGGCTTGAGACTTTTTTTTCGGCTGTGCTGCATTCTTGTTTTTTGGCTTGTTCATGTCACTCTCTGCTGTGCTTCGCGAGTATATCAGATGGCCGTGGCTTTCCAGCCCATGCACGATGCCCGCCTTGCTTTTCGGCCGTGCTCGACTATTGGTTACTCATGAAAACCCAACTCCCGGAATATCCGCTGGATAGTCTCAGCGTAGATCTACTGCCAAATTTTTGCGACGTGCGCGTCATCTTCATGATGATCCTGGTGCTGGAGCTGCTCGCGCTGGTACTGGCCGTAGCAATACCCTCCACCCAGACCGAGTTCTGGAATTACCTGGCATTTATATCGATGATGCTGCAATGGCTCGGGTTGATCAATGCCGCCCTGTTATGCAACGCCCGCAAATGGCTCAACCAGATGCCGCAGCGCGGCAATATCATCATGAGTTTTAGCCTGATGATGCTGGTCAGCCTGGTATTTGGCGTTGTCCTGCTGGAGCTCAATCGCTGGATGGCACTGGACGATGAAACCTCGCCGCTGGGCGAACATTTTATGCCTCGCATCATGGTATTGAGCGCGGCCATCTATGCCCTGGTACTGCGATTTTTCTATATCCAGCAACAGTGGAAGCTCAACCTGCACGCGCATTCCGTCGCCGAAATCCAGGCCCTGCGCGCACGCATTCGGCCTCACTTCCTGTTCAACAGCATGAATACGATTGCCAGCCTGATTTCTTTCATGCCGGAGAAGGCCGAAAAAGCCGTGGTGGATCTGTCTGACCTGTTCCGTGCCAGCCTGCGCGAGCAGAATACCAACTCGCTGGCAGATGAGCTGGACCTGACCCGGAGTTATATCGATATCGAAACATTGCGCCTGGGCGACCGCCTGACGGTGCAATGGGAAATAGACGATTCGCTAAAAGATATAGAAATTCCTGCTCTAAGCCTGCAACCTCTCGCAGAAAATGCTATCTATCATGGTATCGAACCGTTGACTGGCGGTGGTTGCATCAAGATCAGCGCCCATCGGGACAAACGCTTCCTGCTGATGTCTGTGAGTAACCCGCTGGCACCTGCCACCGAGGGAGGTCGCCACAAGGGCAACCAGATGGCACAGCAGAACATTCGCCGCCGCCTCAAGCTGGCGTACGGCGATGACGCCGAGTTCGTCACAAATGAGACAAAAACTGACTATACCGTAACTCTGAAAATACCACTGGGTAATCAGTTATGAATGTTTTAATTGTTGACGATGAGCAACTCGCTCGCCAGCGCCTGCGCCATATGTTGAGTAGCATGGATGAGCACAAGGTAATCGGAGAAGCTGAGACCGGCGAGCAGGCGTTGAAACAGACCCAGCTCACCAATCCGGATATCGTGCTGCTGGATATACGCATGCCCGGCATGGACGGCCTCGAAGCTGCGACCTATCTCAACCGCATGGAAAACCCGCCGGCTATCATATTCACCACCGCCTACAGCGATCATGCACTGAGTGCGTTTGAAAGCCATGCGGTGGATTACCTGCTCAAACCCATCAAGCAGGACCTGCTGCAAAAAGCGCTCGAAGCCGCCAAGCGGGTGACGCGTGCCCAGCTTACCAATCTGCGCACTATCGACGATGAAAACGGGCGCAGTAAAATTTGCGTCAAAATTCGTGGTGCACTGGAACTGGTGCCGATCGAGGATATTATCTATTTCAAGGCTGACCAGAAATATGTCACCCTGCGAACCGCCGATCATGAATACCTGATCGAAGAAGCGCTGAAATCACTTGAAACTGAATTTACCAACCGGTTTTTACGTATTCACCGCAATGCGCTGGTGGCCAACGATCGCATCAACGGGCTGGCTAAAAACGGTGACGGCCATGCCTGTATCACCTTCAACGAGGTCGAAGACAAGCTGGAAATCAGCCGACGGCATTTGCCCGATATACGGGCGCGCCTCAAAAATCGAGCGTAGTCGCAACGCACATTAATCTACCGCCGGGGCCCGCTGCGCCAGCAGCGCGGCCTCAAGTTGCTGGCTGACAGACTCCAGCATCGTGATACCGACAATACGCATGACCTCGCGGCCACGGGTATCAAACATTATCAACGTGGGATATAGATCTACCCGATAATTTCTGGCCAGCGCATCGCTGCGTAGCATGCGTCCATCAAAATCCCGAATCCGGGTATAGTCAGTAATTTCCAGTTTTCGCAGCACCATGTGCTGGCCAAATTCCTGGCTGCGTAGCAGTGGCTCGAGTACATTTTCTTCCAGCGAAACACAATAACTGCACCACGGCGTACTGAATTCCAGCAACAGCGGCACACCCCGTGATCGCGCCAGTGCGGCCGCCTGCCTGAGATCGCTGCCCGTGGTAATAATCGATTCACCTTCTGGTGCTGTTTCGTATTCGCTTTCGTAGTTAAACCTGGCAGCATGCCCAGCTGCTGCACAAACCAGCGCTGGTACGATTAAACAGAATAGACAGGCGGATACTTTTGACATGCACCCGTAGATACACGTATCTCCCGATAATATCAATGGCAAAATTCAACTGGCTTTGTGCTTTGTATATTCACTACAATGCCTGCATGCATCCCTACGTATATTGTATACATGGCTAAATCGCGACCACTGGCAAAGCTCCGCATACTGGTAACGCGCCCGGCTCAACGTGCGTCTGCTTTTGCCGACAGCATTGCAGAAGCGGGCGGTGAGGCCGTGTTATACCCGGTGATTGATATTTGCCCACCACGCGATACCCGCAGTCGCGATTCCGCATTGCATAATCTTGCTGATTACAACATGGCAATTTTTATCAGCCCGACAGCGGTTGAAGAAACGCTGGCGATGATTCCGGCATTGCCTGATACATTATCACTGGTGGCCATTGGCAACAGCACTGCACGTGCATTAAAACAATCTGGGTATTCACTCGCTTTTGAAGCGAACACCAGCAACAGTGAATCTCTGCTCCTGCAGGAACAGATGCAGTCATCACAGGTGCGCAACCGCAACATCATAATTTTTCGCGGCGAGGGCGGTCGGGAACTGCTCGCTGATACACTTAGACAACGCGGTGCACAGGTTGAATATGCAGATATGTATCGTCGCGATCTGCCTCAACAGGCACATTTGCAAACCGCGCAACTGGACACTTTTGATGCGGTATGCGTAACCAGTAACCAGGGCCTGGGGCACCTGATGTTATTGTGCGATGACCCTGTCGCGCTGAAACAACTCGCTTTATTTGTGCCCGGCCCGCGCGGCGCAGCTTTGGCGCGCGACCTCGGCTTTAGCAATATTCATCTCGCTGAGGATGCAACTGACACAGCCATGCGAAGTGCGCTCGTGCACTGGGCCACTGCTGCTCGCCCTTAGTACTACCAGTGCTACGGGGGCGGGCTCGGCAGCATCGGCATTTTCTGCGATAATGCCCGCATATTCGCCGAACTCGAGCAATCATTATGAAATACCTGGTTCATTTCATTATCCTGTCTGTGCTGGTCGCACTTGCGGTACTGATGTATCACGAGAATGATATTGGTTATATCAATATCGGTCTCGGCCAGTACCAGTACAGCACAACCTTGCTGGTGCTCGGTGCAGGCCTGCTAGCGCTCTCAATGTTTGTTTATGTACTGGCGCGCATAAGTGCCGCTGTCGCACGGCTTTTTACCAGCCTGGGTCGGCGCAACAAAAAACGCCTGGAAGACAAATCGCGCAATGCGCTGACACAGGGCCTTATTGAACTTGCAGAAGGCCGGTTTGATTCAGCTGAAAAAATGCTCTTGCAAAGAGTTGAACAGAGTGAAAGCTCCCTTCTTAATTACCTTGCTGCTGCACGCGCTGCGCAGCAACTGGGCGCACACGACAGACGTGATGAATACCTGCGGCTTGCGCACCAGGCCACACCCACTGCGGACATAGCCATCGGTTTGACCAAGGCAGAGCTACAACTGGCACACGACCAGACCGAACAGGCGCTTGCCACCTTGCTGCACCTGTCCTCAATCTCGCCCAAACATGTTTATGTGCTTAAGCTGCTGGCGAAAACCTACCAGCAGCTCGCTGACTGGCAACAGTTAATTGAGCTTGTACCCGAACTTAAAAAGTACGATGTGCTGCCGCAGGACAAGTTACTCACTATTGAAGTTGCTGCCTGGAACGGACTGCTGCGCGAAATCACAACCGGAAAATCTTACGAAACTCTCACCGAACTGTGGAATGAAATGCCGCATCATGTGAAAACCCAGCCAGAGTTACTCGAACACTATGCACGCAGCCTGGTAGAAATCGGCGCCACCGGCGAAGCAGAAAAACAGTTACGTAGTGCCCTGAAAAATAACTGGCAGGATTCCACTATCCAGCTTTATTCTGAACTGGATGTTTTAATCAGCGGCAAGCAATTTGAAGCCGTTGAGGGCTGGCTGAATGATCACCCTTGCGATGCTTACCTGCTGCTTGCGCTTGGCAAACTGGCCATGGGCCTGACCTTGTGGGGCAAGGCGCGCAGCTATCTTGAAGCGAGCATCTCATGTAAACCGATTGCTGAAACCTATGTGCGGCTTGCCGTCCTGCTCGAAGAACACCTGGATGAAGCTGTCGCGGCGCAAAACGCCTATCGCCAGGGTATGCATTTGCTTGCTGGTGATTACGGTAATGAAGCACTCATCCGTGCAGAGAATGACTTTCAACGTATACTGCCCGCGGATTATCCCGCGGCTGACGCCGGCGCAGATGCTCGTCCCGAGCTAAAAGTGGTTTAAGGCACGCACCGTATCACCGGTTTTTATTTTACCGGGTTTAGTCACTCGTGCCGTAATACCGCCGTGTCCGCGCACTGCGTTGTACCCGCCAGCACCAAAAGTTTCTTCCATGCGCGAGCAGGGGTGGCACAGCCCGGTCATTTCGAGTACGGCATCGCCGATAGCAAACTGTTTGTCTTTTAACGCCAGCAGGTTAATACCACTCACCACTATATTGCGCCGCAAAAATTCGGGGGCAACACTTTCCAGATGCAACAAAGCGGCAATCGCCGGTAAATGTTCTGCCTGTATTAAGGTCACCGCTCGCTTGCCGCTGTTGCCAGCGTAGCGGTCACCGGCAAGTCCGTATTGGTCGAGTACCGCTGTTTCTACCACATCCATATTTTGTTTGCGTGCGGGACGCAGGCCAATCCATTCGACCTTACCGATCTGCGGAAGTGTTTCGAGCAATTGCGATATCTTGCTGGTGTCATTCATTGTATTAATGACGAAATTTGAAAACACCCTGGCAGGGTTTCAGCATCAGCCATTGGATGGCTTGGTGATTCCCACCGCCTGCAAGGCATCATCGGAATATTCAAATGAATCTGAATAGATTTGTGTTTCCGGCAGACCGTGTGCGTAAAACAGGTCCATGCCGGCCTTGATCATCGGCGGCGGTCCGCTCATGTACACATCGTATCCCGACAGGTCAGGGTACGCAGCAATCACGGCCTCGTGTACGAAACCGGTGAGCCCGGTCCATTGATCTTCGGGATTAGGGTCTGACAACACGGGCGTGTAGTCTAACTGGGTATATTGTTTTGCCCATTGGCTGGCGAGTTCGTGCATATACAAATCCTGTTTTGCACGTACACCGCAGAATAAATGGATCGGCTGGTTAAAACCAACCTGGAAGGCATGTTCCAGCATGCCTTTCAGGGGGGCAAAGCCCGTACCGCCCCCCATGAGAATAATCGGCCGCTCGCTGTCTTCGCGCAAATAATAACTGCCGAGTGGCGCTTCTATTCGTAACAGGGTTTTCGGTTTCATCTCTTCGAATACATAATCACCAAAATGGCCATCCGGCACATGGCGTATATGCAATTCAATCAGGTTGTCATCGTGCGGTGCATTGGCAATCGAAAACGCGCGGCGCTTGCCGTCCTTGAGCAGAAACTCAAGGTACTGGCCAGCCAGGTATTGCAGGCGTTCGTTCTCTGGCAACTTGAGTTTTATTTTCATCACGTCAGGCGTAAGCAGTTCCATGCTTTCCACCCGGCAGGGCATGATGCGCGGCTCTATATCACTGGCCTGGGTGATTTCTCGCACTGCAATCGTGAGATCTGTGCCGGGGATCGCCTGGCAGAACAGGGTCTTGCCCCTGGCTTTGGCGTCTAGCGCAAGACTGCGCAGTTCTTTGTCGTACTTAATTTCGCCCGAGAGCAAATCACCTGCACATTTACCACAGGCGCCATTTCGACAGCCGTAGGGCAGGCCTACGCCCTGGCGCAGCGCAGCATCCAGCACTTTTTCGTCGGCTTCAACAGTAAATTCGTGCCCGCTTGCTGGCACGCTGACTTTAAAACTCATGTAAAATTGACCAAATCAGAATGACTCGCATTCTCGCCTATTTAACCGGCAATTAAAACAACCCTTTATAGATGTGAAACACCTTATGGCGCGCGTAAAAGTATTCAGTACGGCAATTTGCCCAATTTGTGAGAAAACCAAGCACCTGCTTCAAAAGTGGGGGATTCCCTATGAAGAAGCGCTTGTTGATAGCGACATGGCGGCCAGGCGCGAGTTTACCCAGAAAACCAACGGTGCTCGCACAGTACCGCAAATTTTAATAGACGGTGAATGGATCGGGGGATTCAGTGATTTAACTGAGCTTCATATGGATGACAAACTCGATCATCTGATGGAGTAAGTCGACCGACCTGGGCTAGCCCGAAACCAGCACCGCAACACCCATCAATACACTCGCCAGCACCAGGCCGCCGCCCCAGGTCCACATCCACATCATCCTGCTGCGTCTGCCCATCCAGACCAGGGCGATGCCAACAAAAACGGCCAGCACCGCGGTAAACAACAGCATGTCATCGTGAGCATGACTGGCGAGTTGTTGTTTGGGAATGTCTGATACGTAACGCATTTAACTGCCATGTTAACACCGGCGCAAATTATTATTTACCGCGATGACTCTGCAGGTCTCCAGTAATCTGGATAAATAACAACGGCTAAAGCGAATGACACTAACCAGCAAATGGCGAACGAAAACAGATCATGACTTAAAAAATGTGCGCCCCTGATTTCCTGGGTGACGGCAAATATTATGCCGGTAACTAACGGCAACAATAAACCGTAGAAACGGTATCGATTGCGCATCACCGACAGCGCAAAAAACAGCGAGATATAGGCAAAACCACCGCTTGAATGCCCGCCTGGAAATGCATGGCCAATCGCTGCACCGTCATAGACCGCATCGAAAATGCGTATGTAGGGCTTGTCACCACCAAAAAACTGCAAATCCCAGGGCGTATAGATATAGGTCGAAGCTTTCAACAGGCCAACCAGTAAAGGCCCGGCCATCGCGGCGATAAATATGTACATCAGGTGCTTGCGCCAGGGTGCCAGAGTTGTATTAAAAAAACTGGCGATAATGGCAAACAGGTTGCTTAGCGCACAAAAAACTATGAAGTACCGTCCCCAGGTGTGCAGTACTTCGCTGGTAATAAATAAGGATTTATACGGCCACGCGCCCGTCGCTTCATCATAAAAACTGCTCGCGAAATGTAGATCCATACCCGAGTATTCGGACAGCAGGGCGAACACGATAACCATGAAAGGAATCGTGAGATACAACGCAATCTGCCGGGTACTACTCATTATAAATATCGGGCCTTGTAGAAGCGCACTGCTAGCGCGGTGCTTGCTTTGTATAGTCTATACAGTCAGCTTAACCAGGCCTTAAACACAGTAAAATATCTGACCAGGGGCATTAAATTGCAGATTTCGGCAGGCAGGAGCGGGGCGAATATATTGGCCTTTTTAATATCTGGCTTTGATATGTCTTCAGGCCTGGTAGTTAACCGGCAGTCATGGTGTTTTGCAAAGTACCGACGCCTTCAATTTTGACTTCTATTGTTTGACCATCTTCCATGGCGCACGCCCCCAGGCCAGTACCGCAGGCAATCACATCACCGGGCTGCAAGGTCATGTCCTGTGAAATCATGCTGACGAGTTTATACGGCTGAAACACCATGTCACTCACCGGGTAATGCTGTTTTATCTCGCCATCGAGTATGGATTCAATCACCAGCTCGTGCGGTTCCAGGCCGGTCACAATGCCAGGGCCAAACACACCAAAGGTGTCAAAACCCTTGGCCCGCGTCCATTGCTGAAACGACTTATCCCGATTGAGAATTTCTTTCGCAGTGACATCATTAACACAGGTATAACCCAGAATAAATTCCACGGCCTCATGCTCGCTGATAGCGCTGCAAGATTTACCGATGACTATGCCGAGCTCGCCTTCAAAAAAAACCGGCCCCTGGTACGCGCGGGGGCGTTT
>JBATHJ010000044.1:0-4170 GCA_049666625.1 Gammaproteobacteria bacterium
GGAAATTTCCGCCAGGGCTTTTTTATGCAGCCGGCGCAGGCGGGCTTCGCTTAATAAGGCGTTATCTTTTTGCTGTTCAATACTGAGAAACAGCCGAACGTTATCTACCAGTGGTTGTGAGACACCGCTGATGTCGACAGTCACGCTGGTCTGCGCAAACACTGTGGTTGAACACATGCAGAACAGCAGAATGAGCAGCACGCGCTGCATGATGTGCATTACGCTTTCTTGCTTGGCTTAAAGGATAGTCTGACAGGATGCGGGCGACGTGGTTGCATACAAAGTATCATATTAATAATAAACACATGTGTATGCGCGCTGCAGCTGTGCCGTGATTATCCTGGCATAGCACGCCGGGCCGGTCTGCACCGAGACAGGCCTGCGCGCGTACCATCATACCGCGTCGAGTTTACGCATGCCGCCCGGCAGCAGTTTCATGTCTACCAGCGATGTCACAAGCGCTTTGCCAAATGATGCTTCATCTTCGTACACCAGTTTGTAGTACTGGATTTTCATGGTGAGCGCGCTGCCAAATATAATCGACACCAGGGTGACAAAAGAACCCACCGCCAGTGTCGAGGTGCCGGTGATGCCCTGGCCAATGGTGCAACCCATGCCGAGTACGCCGCCGGTACCCATCAATAATCCGCCGATGACATGGGTAATGAAATCTTTCATCGAGCTGAACCATTCAAAGCGGAAATTGCGCGACAGCACCGAATATGCAAACGCGCCGAGCAGTACGCCAATGGCGCCTACCAGGGCAAAGCTCAGAAAGTTTTTATTGAAGCCCTGTTCGATATACTGCCAGGCGTGTGCCGGCGGGGCAATGAAGGTATACGATTGCGCACCGACAGCATAAGGGCGTACTTCGGCAAATTCGAGTTCTTCGAGATAGCTCTGGCCGGTGGCACCGGCGGTGATGTACCACGCCACAGCAATCGCGCCTCCGATCAGGATGCCGGCGGCAATTAAATCATAACTGCTGCGAAAATCCGCTGATTTGAACACCCACACTGCAATCAGTAGCGCGATGATTGCACCCAGCAGCGGGTTCATTATGTCAGCCGCGTCAGAGCCGCTGAGGCCGGCCGCGATCTGGCCGAGTGACTGGCCGGGGATTTCGTGTAATGAAAGATCGGTCGCCAGTGGTGTCATCCATTGCAGGAATACAACATGGTCAAAACTGGTAAACATCATCACCGACGCGGCGATACCGATGAACACCAGCAGCACCAGTGATTTACCATTGCCGCCGCCGAGGCGCACCAGGGTTTTATTTCCGCAGCCGCTGCCGAAGGTCATGCCGATACCAAACAGGATACCGCCGACGATATAGCGCAGCCAGACAACCGTGCTCACCCGGTAGGGCGGATTGGACGTCGCGTTATTGGTGGTGAGGCTCATGTCGACCAGCCCGGCGTATTCCATCCAGGCCACCCCGGCGATGGCCACGGCTATCGCCAGAAACCACGAACGCAGGCGGTTTTTGTCGCCCATGTTGACCCAGTCAGACACCGCGCCCATGGTGCAAAAATTACTCCGGCTGGCGATTGCGCCAATAACGAAGGCGAGCACAAATGCCCATACGAGTATTTCGTTGCCGAGAGACAAATTCATGATGCACTCCAGTGATAATGGCAATGGTTGGGAACAATGCCGTGTGTAGTCTTCGCAGCCTGTTGACTCCGGGCGTGCGAAGCGTCACGCCAGACGCCAACTTTACCATCAAACCGGCCTGGATTTAAGTTTGCCCGGCGTGTGCTGGCATAACGATTTATTTATACAGCGGTTCCAGCGTCGAGCCTGGTGTGTTCACACTGGTATCTGGCGCATCGCGAAACCGGCTAAACGCGCTGGCCAGTGCCTCGCCTTGCCAATGCCCGGGCGTGGCGCTGTACAGTGCCGAGTTCAATGCGCGTATCGCAGCGCCGAGTTCGGCATCACAATGCTGTGCCACATCAGCCAGGTTGGCGATGTGCGCCAGCGGCCATTTTGCTTTTGCCCAGTCCAGCAGTGCCTGGCGTGCTTCGCTCGGCTGGCTGGCCTTGCTGTGTTTTTGCACCGCGCGCGCAAGCGCTGCCAGTGACGCGGTTTTGTCAGCCGGACGTGGGCTGCCTGCGCGTTTGCGCAGCAACAGTATTGTTAGTAACCAGCCGATACCTAGCGCGATGCTCAACCAGCGCCAGTAATCTGCGTGTGTGTCTGCAGCCACAACACTCGTGGCTGCAGCCGGCTGGTTTGGTGCTGGTGTTGTCACCGGTGCTGGTACCTGCGGCGGTGGATTGGACAGTATGTTGGCCACACCGCTGACGCGCAACACGGTTTGGGGCAGTGTTGCCATTTCAGCCTTGCCGGTTTGCGTGTTCCACCACGGTATGTTCAGCGCTGGCAAACGGTATTCACCGCGCGCACCGGGGATCAGCGCCACTTTCATGGTGCGTGTGCCGGTCACACCTTCGCTGGTATTTTCATTTTCCTGTGCGGCCTGGTCCGGGTATTGTTTCAGCCCCTTGATGTCCGCAAACTTGAGTTCGGGCAGTTGCTCCGCGGTGAGGCCTTTGGCAATCAGGGTGATTGTGCGGGTCACCGGTTCACCCGCCCTGAGCGCAGTGATGTCATCCGACCATTCTTCGACCAGGGTGATCTGGTTTGCAGGTAACCACTTGCTGGCATCCTGCTGTGGCGGGATGGGTTTTATTTTGACGCTGACCGGTTTGGAGCGCAGGCGTTTGACCGTGCCACGTTGTGTCAGGCTGTCAAATAATGACCGGGGTTTGCCACTGGACACCAGGCCTTCGAACAATACCGGCTTGAAAGTCAGCTCACCGCTGTGCTGCGCGAACGCGGCAAACTTGAGTTCACTCACGGCAAAACGTTCGCCATTACGAAACGCTTCGTAATTATTTACATCGCCCAGCTTGAAGAAAATCGTATCGGGGTTATCGGTTTCGGGTTCGCTTAGCGTGGGGCGGCCGACCGGGATGTTACTGAACAGCCGAATGGTGTACACAATTTGTGACTGAACCCATGCCTGTTTAACGTCGGTTTCAACCTCGATATAAATATTTGCGCCAGGGTCGCCGGGTTTTTGCGGTGCATTCTGTGGATTGGAATGTTTAACCGTGATGCGCAGCGACGGACTCATGTCATTACCAAACGGGATCGGCGGAATGGTAAATATGCCGGCGGCTTTGCTGATCAGGGCGAGGTCCCAGGATTTTTTCAAGCTCCAGTTGCCGTTGATCGAACGCATATTGGTGCTTTGCGAACTATTGAGAATATCAAAATTCTGCGTGAGTACGCTGAAGTCTGGGTCATCCACATTGCTGTCGGCTTCATATATAAGATGAAACGATTCGTCCAGCAATACCGGGTTGCGACTGAGCTTGGCGGTAATGTTGGCCGCCTGCGCACTGCCTGCAAAACCGACACATATAATACACAGCAGGGTGCTGATTATCTGGAAACGTTTTACCATGGTTGTTCATCCTCGACCTGGTCCGGCAGGCGGCCGTACTGATAAATAAATTTGCGACGCAACAGGCCGCCGGGATCATCGGGAATGCGGCGCAACCATTGCTCGCTTGCCTGTTCATCTTCACTGGCTTCGGCATTGTCCTTGTAGTCTGCCTGCATTTGTTCCTGCGTGTCCTGTTGTTCGGTGTTGTCCTCGTCAGGATTTTCCTGCTCGGCCCTTAAGTCATCTTTTTCTTTTTCGGTCTCGGGCATCTGTTCCTGTTTTGCCTGTTCGCTCGACGGGTCTTGCTGCTGTTCTGGTTCCTGTTCGGATGGCTGCTCGCTTTCGGATTGTGAATCCTGCTCTGCCTGGTTCTGCTGCGCCGACTGCTGGTCCTGTTGTTGATCCTGTTGTTGTTGATCCTGTTGCTGGTTTTTCTGCTGTTGCTTGTCCTGTTCCTGTTGTTGCCCCTGTTGCGGGTTTTGCTGTTGTGCCCGCTGCTTTTCAAGTTCTTTTTCGACCAGGTCACGATTGAATTTTGCGTCATCGAGATCGGGCGCGAGTTTCAGCGCTTCATCGTAGGCGGCAAGTGCTTCGTCGTAGCGTTTTAATTGCGCGAGGGCATTGCCACGGTTGTAATACGTGTCAGCGCTTTGCGCTTCGGGCAGGGTGTTTAAGGCCTGTTCGTATTGTCCCGCACGGTATTGCGC
>JBATHJ010000045.1:0-1620 GCA_049666625.1 Gammaproteobacteria bacterium
AATTGTGAAAAAGCCTGCGCCGAAACTCACGACGGCACTTCGCGCCTCGACCGCGAAGCCGGGCCCACCTATGCCTCTATTCATGTACCGACTTCATGCCGTCACTGCGAACATCCGCATTGCATGAAAGACTGTCCGCCGGATGCAATCAAGCGCGCGCCCGACGGTGAAGTGTATGTCGCAGACAATTGCATCGGCTGTGGCAACTGCCAGCGTAATTGTCCGTATGGTGTTATCCAGATGGCGGTGAAGCCACCGAAAAAACCGGGGCTGTTTACATGGCTGCTGTTTGGCGCCGGGCCGGGCCCGGGGCAGGTGCCGAAGGACTACGGTACAAAAGACGAAGACGCTATCAAGAAAGCGGTGAAGTGCGATATGTGCAAGGACCTCACAGGCGGCGCGGCCTGTGTGCGTGCTTGTCCCACCGGTGCAGCGATTCGTATCAAGCCTGATCAGCTTGCTGATTATGCAGGGCAGGCATAAGCATGGCGATGCACCAGTCGATTCTTAGCTATCGCGGCTCACGCTATTTCTGGTGGGCACTGTTGTTATGCGTTGGTGCGATCGTGGCCTATGCGATTGATGATCCGACCATGCCGCCCAACGGCGGTACCTGGCTGGGGTACACGCTGGGCACTATTTCTGCATTGCTGATCCTGTTATTAATGTGGTTCGGAATTCGCAAGCGGCGTTATCGTTCACGCATGGGCACCGTGGTTGGCTGGTTGTCAGCGCACGTGTATCTCGGCCTTGCGCTGATTGTGCTGGCAACCCTGCATACTGGTTTCCAGTTTGGCTGGAACATACACACGCTGGCCTATGCGCTGATGATGCTGGTTATTGTTAGCGGCATTTACGGTGTCTATTGTTACAGTCACTTTCCAACATTGATGACGGACAACAGCGGTGAATCCGCGCCCGACTCCTTATTAAGACAAATTCAGGATATCGATCGACAGGCGCTCACGCTTGCCAGTGAAATCAGTGATGAAACCCATGAGCGCGTGCTTAAAAGTATTCGGCGCACACGCCTGGGTGGCGGCGTGCTCAAGATATTATTCGGCAAAAAGAAAAACCCGGACTTGCAGGGCCTGGTACAGGAAGCCAGGATTGAACAGCAAAGAATGAAATCGCGCGATGTCGACAGCACCATGGCGTTCATGGCCAGCCGCATCGCCAACGAGCGCGAAGACAGCAGTGAAATGCTGCGCCAGCTCACCGACCTGCTGATCGGTCAGAAAGAGCGCCTGCTCGAACAACTGCGGCGTGACATGCAGTTAAAAGCCTATCTCGATTTATGGCTGTACATTCACGTGCCCATGTCATTCGCGTTGCTCGCAGCGTTGACGGCGCACATTGTTTCCGTGTTTTTTTACTGGTGAGCATCAAATAACCCATGCAAACACGCGTTCGACATATTGTTCACAAGCGCAAGGGCACTGTTGTCCAGAATGAACAGCTGTTCGACAAATCGGTAATTACCATCGGACGTTCCACCGACCAGGATATATTTCTGTCGGACCTGGGTGTTGCCTATCGCCATGCGCGGCTCACGATATCTGCCAACGGCCAGGTGGGGATTTCGTCGTTAAGTAATGCCGGTATTTATGTTAACGGTCG
>JBATHJ010000046.1:0-5517 GCA_049666625.1 Gammaproteobacteria bacterium
GCGGCTCAGGATGACAGTGGTGGGTCTGTCATTCTGATGAGTGTTTTTTTACGAAGAAGAATCTCTTGCCACCGAGGTTTAAGATACTTCGCAAAAGCGGCTCAGGATGACAGTGGTGGGTCTGTGAATTTAAAGGGGTCGGTAACAAATAAGAATTATTAGTATTTGTCACCGACCCCTTTATAATTTATAACTCCGAGCACTTTATATCATGCGCGTAATCCTTATGATATGAAGTCTCAACACGAATTAATGATGAGCGCACACGCTTATAAGGGGTTATTACGATGAAACGACTACCAGGCATATTATCGATATTGATCATTGCGTGCTTTTCACTGGTTAACAGACCTGTATTCGCAGCAGATGATGCGGCGCGGGTTGTCTATCACGCCGATTTCAGTGATCCTCGGCGCTTCAGCGCCATGCTCACCAGCATTAACAACATGGTGACTTATTATAATAGCGAGCTACTTGATTATGATGTACGTATTGTCTTTGTCTCGCATGGAATTCGTTTTCTGACCGACAATACGTTAAAAGGCACGCCTTTTGCTAGCGACGCAGCACTCGAAGAGCGCCGGGAAAATTTGCGAGGCAGGCTTGTAACGCTCAATAATGTTCATGGGGTCAAACTTGAACTTTGTGATATCACGCGCTCCGAAATCGAGCTTTCCATGGACGCATTGTATAAGGGTGTCAAGACAGTTCCGTCAGGTGTTGTCAGAATCGCCGAGTTGCAGAGCGAGGGGTTTGCCTATATCAAGATCGAATGATTCGAGTATTCGGGGTCGAACACCTGGAGTCAGAGCTAAAAGGTAATATTTGGGGTCAGACTGAACCTCTCCCAGTTTAACGGATGTTAGGTGTAAATTTGTCCTCATATTTTGTCCTCCGGCAGCTTTTGATCGAGGAGAATATACGAAGAATCAAAAATTGACAGGATGGTAACCGGAACTGCAGTCGGTCTCATTTCAGTGATTGGCTTCACTCCTGAAGTCTATTTCGCGTCCATTGCCGGGCGCCTGCTCGATGCCGCCCCGGGCATCGCCGGCCATCAGCATGTTTTCTTGATGCTTGCGGGTTTTGCGGTAGCGGGTATTCTGGCCACATTGCTGCTTGCGAAGCTTAAACATATAAACAAATAGGGCCAGACTCATTTGCTCCAGGTGAATTTGGCCGCGGGTATGACGGGTAAATGGCACAGCAGTGGATCCCGTTCAACAGGGTCGGTCCCGCCTGACTCACAGAAACTGATCAAGAAAGTGCAAAACAATTGATGCCAGTGCAGCTCAAAACATTGTTTTTTCACCCTGAAATGCAACGTTTATTAATAACAGGTTAATTAAAGTTGATTAGACACATGATTGCGCACTCAAAAATGATGTTTCAAAATCGAATTGCAGCTGTTTTTCATACGTCAAATCATAAGTATCAATGGCTTGTGCTGGTCCGATCCGGTTAAGGGATAAAAACATACCCGCTTTAATCGAAATATTTTCAATCCCCTATTGTTTAAAGGTTGATTCCTGGAAAACAGGTCGGATATTCTAAACACGTTCGCTCCTCACCGGTTATCCGGAGGTTTGCATGTTTAGCAAGCTCAAGTACGCAGTACCCCTGGCTCTGGCAGTTGGCACGGCCGGCGCAGTCGAGAATTTTGACGAGATGGCACCGGAAGACATTATAAGGGCGCTGATCGAAGAAACCGGCTCGCCCTATCTTGGCCAGAGCCCGCAAAATTTACAGATGATGCCTGATAACCCGGCCATTTGGGTAGCCGAAGATGGCGAGGCGCTGTTCGAGGAAGCGCGCGGGCCCAGGAACGTGTCGCTCGAGGGCTGTGATTTTGGAAAAGGGCCTGGCGTGCTTGAAGGTGCCTACGTCGAGTTGCCGCGTTATTTTGCCGATACCGGCAAGGTGATGGACCTGGAGACGCGGCTGGTTCACTGCATGATGACCCTGCAGGGCTTCACCAAGGACGATGCGCCGGTGAAGAAGCGGCATGGCTCCGACTCCGACATGATGAAGCTGCAGACCTATATCGCCAGGCAGTCCAACGGCATGAAATGGAACCCCCCGATGGACCATCCGCTCGAGAAAGCGATGCGTGATGCCGGCGAAGTGATGTTCTACCGCCGTTCCGGGCCGATGGACTTCAGTTGTCAGACCTGCCACGGGGCAACCGGCCAGCGCATTCGCGCATCGGTGCTGCCGAACATTAATGAACCTGAGGAGTGGACCAAGGCGATCTCCTGGCCTGCCGAACGGGCTGGACAACAGAACGTGCGCAGTACCCAGCATCGTCTGCGGGGTTGCTTGTGGCAGATGCGCTACCCGGGAATCAATGCCGGGTCAGACGCTTCGATTGCGTTGATCTCATTCTGGACCGATGCTGCGCGCGGTCAGCCGGCGATACTTCCCGACCTCAAGCGCTAACGGCCGAAAATAAAGGAGACTGTGCACATGTCAACGAACATAATTTCCAGGGTAATCCTCGCTGCTCTGGCGACAACGGTCCTGACCATCGGCATTCCGGCTGCAAACCATGCCGGCGAGTCGGACAAGGCAGCAGCCGTCGACTACACAAAGATGAGCCCTGAGGCTCTGGCCGAGCACCTGATGCTCAATACCAGCAGCTTCAAGCTGGAGCAGCCCGTACAGGAAGGCGGCAGCGCCGGCAAACGCCTCGAGCAGGACGAGATCCAGAAACTCTGCACCCCCTTGCGCGGCAATCCTGTCGATTCTGCAACGGCGGAAAAGGTTGTCGCGTTAGCACGTGACAGCATCCGCTACCCGGAAGGCGGGATTCAGCTTGGCGACTGGAAGCTCGGCCGCGAGCTTGCCTGGTCGGGCTTTGGTTATCGCGTCGGTCACAATACCGACGATCACAGCCTTGCCGAGAACGAGCCCGGCGGCAACTGTTACAACTGCCACCAGCTGGCTACCGACCGTACCGGCGGGAACATCGGTCCACCGCTGACCGGTTACGGTAAGCTGCGTGGTAACAGCGAGCCGATACTCAAGTACACCTACGATGTGATCTACAATGCCCACGCGTACTTCGCCTGCACCCACATGCCGCGCCTTGGCGCCAACGGGATCCTGACCAGTGAACAGATAAGCCACATAATGGCCTACCTGTTCGACCCGGAATCGCCCGTCAACAAGTAGAAACAGGGCAAGGGGCGAACTAAAAGGTCAGATCGTAGTTTTTACTCTGACCCCAAATTATTCATCATCAAGCAACTCATCCGTGAGGACTAGAACTCAAGTCAACAGGTAAAGGGGTTAGAGACCAATTGTTTCTAATATTAGTGAGTTGTAATCTAGCCAACGCCTTTATCACAAACGTCGCTCATTTTTTTTCATTTCAGCTTATTTGGTCTATTGTTAATCTGCAGGATTTTTGTGTCTGATGACAAAAAACACCCATATTTTTACGCACATGTTTGGAGTGAGTCTTGATTAAACTGAAACACATTATTAATGGCGCTGTAGTTTCTGAGATTGATATGGTCGAAGGGGAATTCACTATTGGTCGCAACCATGGCAACAGTTTACAGCTAGACGAAGGTGGAGTGAGTGGTGAGCATGCGGTGATAAAGTTAGAGGCCAATCCTTATCTTCCTGAAATGTTCGATATCACCATAAGAGATCTGGATAGCACCAATGGTACCTATGTGAATAGCACCTCTGTGAAACAACAGAAAATCAGTCATGGTGACCTAATTCGAGTGGGCACTTACGAATATAAGATGTTTGATGATCAGTCGGTTGTTGGCACGCAAACTGAGTATCATTTGCCAGAGGAGTAGCACGGTAGGTTGGGGTGAGGCACGAACCCCAACAGATTGTGGCACTTAAAGCGTTGGGGTTCGAAAAATGTTCACCCCAACCTACATGACTGGCATGTGCTAGGTTTACCGGGTCGGACCTACGCAACTCATTGAATCGAAGAATAATGTAAACAGAATATAGTGATATTCAGGGCTTAGAAGCCCCTTTTCATGGGTCAAACAGACGCTTTAAGAATTGCGAACGAGGGTTACAAAATACGTCCTGTATTTCGCCCTGGGGGCCGCGTAAATTTAATGGGTTCTTGTCTCTCCATGAGAATTTAATCCTGCCAGATGCGCGTGGGAATATCGAGATGAGTTGTATGACTGTTCACCGCCGGGATGACAACAAGTACGAATGATGGCTGTGAGCGCTCAATTCATCTACCGATCTCTTTGGCTTCAACAACAAAACCCGGTTTGAGTAGATATTGAGCCGAATAGGCGTTATATTCGGCTCATAATATGATCCAAATACGAGCAATAATCGGCTCACGGGACGCGATGTATATTTGGGAACTCACAAACTGGCCTGATTTCACATTTAATTACAATGAGTTAGTTCCTCATCTGGAATCCGTTCGTCGCCAGCAAACTGCGCTCCTGGGCCAGGGCGAGAAGCTATCAAAGGAGTTAGATCTGGAAGCCCAGATGGACGCCCTGATACAAAGCGCTATTCGAACCAGCGAAATAGAAGGCGAAATGCTTGATGTTGAATCTGTGCGCTCATCAGTCGCACGCCAGTTGGGCATGCAGCGCGCTGGCATACAGGGCGGCACCGAACAAACAGATGCCCTGGTTGGTATGTTGCTGGAAGCAACACAGGCGTTAGACACGCCACTGACTCAGGCAGGACTGTGTACGTGGCAATCACAATTATTCCCCGACGGTCCTGGCTTAATTAACCCGATAAAGATTGGTCAACTCAGAGGCGAGACGCCGATGCGAGTCTTATCAGGCCGTATCGAAAAACCAGTCCTGCATTTTGAAGCGCCACCACGAGACAGGTTGGAGCTCGAATTGAATGCATTTCTTGACTGGTTTAATCGTCCACCAAAAGATCTCGACGCGATATTGCGCGCAGGCATTGCGCATCTCTGGTTAGTGACATTACATCCTTTCGATGATGGCAATGGCCGTATCACGCGTGCCATCACCGATCGCGCCCTGGCGCAGGCGGAACAGCAGAGCATTCGCTTCTATTCCTTAAGCGCGGCCATCATGGAACGGCGCAAGGAATATTATGCACAGCTGGAGAAAGCGCAAAAAGGTGATATGGATATCACACCGTGGTTGCGCTGGTTTCTCGGCGTGCTCGAACTTGCACTCAAACAAGGGCGGGCTCGCTTTGATCGAGTACTGGATAAATCACGATTCTGGTATCGCCATAGCCAGACCCCGCTTACCGCGCGCCAGATCAAAGTTCTCAATCGTTTGCTGGATGTCGGTGCAGCACAGGAAGATGCAGAAGGATTTGAGCACGGGATTAATGCGGAAAAATATAAGAGCCTCACCCGTGTCAGTAAAGCGACTGCAACGCGTGACCTTACCGATCTGTTAGAAAAAGGCTGCCTGACTAAACTGCCCAGCGGAGGTCGCAGCACGCGTTATGCAATCAACTACAGTGATGCGATATAACGCATATGAATGTATTAGTCACAGGCGCATACGGTTTCAT
>JBATHJ010000047.1:0-2423 GCA_049666625.1 Gammaproteobacteria bacterium
GCGCGCATCCAGCAGCAATCGGTATAATGCGTCGCCGCCGATTTGCGTCAGGTCAATCGCGAACTGTTTACGAAGGTTGCACCTGGGTGTCCTGTCTATTTCCGAGTTCAGGCGGAATAGCACGGCATGGCTGTAATTGTTTACCAGTATGCCGGTGATATGGCCAGTCGCCGTCCCCGCGTGTAGCGGCGGCGCGACGATGAGCATCAGGGTCAGGATGTGAGACGTGTATCGAGCCAGTAGCTGTTTAATCACGGTGCGATTATTTGTTAAGTGCTTTGGCCGCTGCCAGCACCTCGGCGACATGATCCTTCACTTTCACCTTGCGCCATTCCTGCCTGAGTATGCCTTTGCTGTCGATTAAAAAAGTGCTGCGTTCGACGCCCATGACCTGTTTGCCGTACATGTTTTTCAGCTTGATAACATCAAAATCACGGCACAGGGTTTCATCCGCATCGGACAGCAGGTCAAAATTGAATTTCTGTTTGGCCTTGAAGTTTTCATGCGATTTTACGCTGTCGCGTGAGACGCCAAGTATCAGGGTGTTCTGCCGGCTGAATTTTGCTTTTGCATCACGAAACTCCTGGCCTTCGGTGGTGCAGCCCGGGGTGCTGTCTTTTGGGTAGAAGTACAGTACCAGGTTCTGGCCTTTGACATCAGCCAGGCTGATGGATTTGTCACCCGTGGCCGGGAGTTTGAAGTTTTTAACTTTTTTACCAATGCTGTTCATAGTGTTTTCTTGAAATTATTAATGTTGTTGTGACTAGATGCTGGTCAGGCTGGCATCCATATTGAGTTCGTCGCAGGCGTCGAGAAATTCTGCGCGTAATTTTTTAATCGACATATCAGCAGGCACGCCAATGGTCATCAGCATGGAAAACATCGGGGTGCCGGTGTGCGCTGCCGGGTAGCTGTCGGTTTCGAGGTCAACGATATTGATCTGCCGACTGGAAAAGAAACTCGCCAGGTTATGCACAATGCCTGGGTGGTCCATGGCGACAACTTCGACCTGGTAGGGCACAAGCCGTTCGGCTGTTGTCGCAGGTTCGCTGGTCCTTACCAGCAGTCGCATTTGCAGCGCCGCTTCGATTTGTTCGGTTTTGCCAGTGAATTCTGCAATCGCCTGTTTTGAACCGGTCACCAGCAGGAGGATTGCAAATGCACCGCCCAGGCTGCTCATGCGGCTGTCTTCGATATTGAGGTTCTGGCTGTAAAGCGCCTTGCTGAGCTCATCCACAATGCCGGGGCGGTCAGCGCCGAGCGCAGTAATTACCATCTGGTCTGACATGGCTGTATTTCGTGTAGGTTATTTCGGTAGCGTGCAGTCTAAACAAACTGCACAATGAAAAACAGGTGCGAGAACGCACCTGTATGGATTATCCCAAATTAAGCTGCGCCTAGCCGAGTTCGGCGAGTTCACGACCGAGCAGGGCAGGGTCGTTGAGGTTGAGCTCGAGCAGGCGACGCAGGTGTTTGAGGCTGTTGATGTCGATGTGTTTCCACTGCAGGCCCCAGTGGCCTTTCTCGTTGTGGGTGATATTGACCCGGGCGTGGATTGACGCGTCTTCGCCGAGGAACAGCGCGACCGCGCAGGGCTTCGTGGTATCGATATCAAGATTGTCCGGCGGCTCGACCAGCATGCCCTTGAGAGAAATGTCCAGCAGGTTGCAGCTCCATTCTTCGTCACCGCTTTGCATCAAAACTTCTGCCTGAAACGGTACTCGGCTGTAATTGCGGCGTTCGCCATTAAGCTGGGTGTGGTTCATAGCGTGTTTTCTTCATTTAGTTGACCAGATACAAGTATAGTCACTGGATTCCGGCTTGCCGGGTTATGGCTTCAACTTCTATGGCGTTTTGTCGGAAACTGCCGGCGCTATGCTGGATTTAAAACAGGCCTCGTTTGCATTGAAATAAACCCGGAAAGTTGCTTAACTGTGCGCCTCATTTTCAGCGGCCCGCGGGCGTACCAGCTGGTACTCAGTGTTGCAGGGTTTCGCTCTATTCCAGGGTGTCCGGTCTATGTTTCGAGGCAGTATGGTCGCATTGGTTACGCCAATGCATTCCGATGGCAGTGTGGATTATGAAAGTCTGGCCAGGCTGGTCGATTTTCATATCGACAACGGCACTGCGGCGATTGTCAGCATGGGCACCACCGGGGAATCGGCCACCCTCAACATGCAGGAGCACTGCGATGTCATGCGGCGCACGGTCGAGATGGTGGCGGGCAGGATCCCGGTGATTGCCGGTACCGGTGCCAACTCGACCTGGGAAGCGATCGACCTCACGCGTTGCGCCAGAGACGGCGGCGCCGATGCCTGCCTGCTGGTGACCCCGTATTACAACAAGCCGCCGCAACGCGGCCTGATAATGCACCATACAGCCGTGGCCGAAGCGGTGGATATTCCGCAGATACTGTATAACGT
>JBATHJ010000048.1:0-2983 GCA_049666625.1 Gammaproteobacteria bacterium
CACGATGTCCACACACAAGCCGGCGAAACGTTTAACACTGACGCACTGCACAAAGACCTTGCACGCATATATGGTCGCGGCGATTTTTCCTACCTGGGCTACAGGGTGATCCCCGACGATACCGGCGCCAGTATCGAGATTGAAACTGAAGCCAAAACATGGGGGCCTAATTTTCTCAAATTTGGCGTTGGCGGCATTGCTGATTTCAACACGCCTGCGCAGTTTAATCTTGCAGCCAGTTACCGGCGCAGCTGGAAAGAATGGTTAGGTGCCGAGTGGCGCAATGATTTACAAATAGGCTATGACTCTTTCCTGAAAACAGAATACATACAACCTTTACAGATACGTGATGGCGCATTTATCGCAGGCAATGCGGGACTGCGGCGCCATGTTGTGCAGTTTTATAATGATGATGTGCGCATCGGGCAGTACATTATAAAATCTGCACGCATCGGCCTTGATCTCGGCATTTCCAGCCCCCTCGGTGAACTGCGCATCGGCCCCTTCGTCAATACGATTAATGCACAGCCCGATTTTGGTGTCATTACGGCGACAGTTCCTTCGGTTGAACTCACCCAGGTGGGTTACGAACTGACAGGCGTATACGATCAGCTCGATAGCCTGTCATTTCCGCGCAGTGGCAGCATTGCCGAACTCAGCATTCGCGGCAGCAAACCGGGCTGGGGCTCGGATGATGAATATACCCGTGCGCAACTGCGCACCACCGCGGTGTACAGTGTCGGCAAGAGCACACTCTCAGCCAGCATAGAACTTGGTGAAGAAATTAACTGCTGCATCCAGGCCTATGATCCATTTCAGCTGGGCGGGCCATTGCGTTTGTCCGGTCTGAATCTCGATCAGCTGACTGGCTCGCGCTACCAGCTGGGGCGTTTTGGCATGTATCGCCAGTATTCAAACCTGCCATCCCAGTTCGGGCGCGGCATGTATTACGGTGCTTTCCTTGAAGCCGGCCGGATTGATGATCCATTGAAACAGGATCCGTATGACTGGACACGATCAGTCAGTGCTTACTGGGGTGCAGACACCGTGCTGGGCACACTGGTGATCGGTTACGGTGTGTCGTCGCTAAACCAGCGAACGGCCTACCTGATGCTGGGGCCCAGGTTCTGAACTGACAGTTTATTTTCGGCCGCGACGCGGCTGCCGGTAATCGGCAATCGCGGCATTTATCGTGGCATACGGCAGCTCAGCATAATTTGCATACGTCTGCCTGACAGACATCACCAGTGAACCGATATCGTTTACCTCGGCTGCATTCTTTCCCATCACGGCCTGCAGACCCAGCAGGCCCCCGTACTGAATTTTAACCAGCACACTGTGCGGCAATGACAGCAGATCATCTTCAAGACCCAGCGCTTCGAGCGCGTTGGTTTTGATTTGCCGATGGATCGCGCAACATTCCACGTGGTTGTCCACAGACTGGCATGCGATCTCTGCACCACCACGACGCACAACATGATCGGCATGTGAACATGCAAAGTCATGTTTCACAAGGGTTGCACTGAAAGGACAAACAAGATCCATTATTCACTCAACTTAATCTGTTAACAGGGGCAAGGCCTGGTCTGAATGTTAACCCACACACCTCACGGCATACACCGGCGGCAAATAATTTGACAGGCACTGCCACGAATCGCCCTGGTCTTCCGACAGCCAGAGGTTGCCGGTGGTCGATCCCATGACAAGACAATCGCCCGTACTGTCTATATCAAGACCATGTCGATAGACAAGATCGTAACTCGATTGTTGCGGCAAACCCGCAGTTAAGGCCTCAAATGTTTTACCGCCGTCGCGGGTGCGGTTAACCACCAGCCGGGCGTCCACCGGGATACGACACTCATCTTTCACCCCGGGTACAAACCAGGCGGTTTTGCCATCGGCTGGATGCACCACCACGGCAAAACCGAACACCGATGGTTTGACCTGCGTTATCTCCTGCCAGTTGTTTGCACCGTCGACAGAACGGAATATGCCGTTGTGATGCTGAATCCACATCTGGTCCGGGTTGTTGTGACACTGCACCAGTCGGTGCGGATCCTGGCCAATGGCTTCGTATTCCTGTCCTGCTGGCATGTATTCATTGCGCAAACCCTGCGAACGGGTCTGCCAGCTTGCACCGCCGTCGGTGGTTTGCCATACGCCTGCGCAGGAAACACCCAGCAATAAATGCTCAGTGTTATCGGGGTGAACGCAGATGGAATGAATCCCCGCACTGGGAAAGCCGCCACCAAACCATTTTTGCTGCTGGCAGTACGTCCAGAGTGTTTGATTCAGCGCCCAGCTTTCACCACCATCGTCTGAAAAAAACAGCCCGCCCGGAATCGTGCCAGCCCAGAGTTTCAGGGCATTGCCTGGTTCGGCAAATTCCAGCGACCAGATCATTTCCAGGCTGACGCCCTCGTCCGCGTTTTCTGTCGCAGGATAGGCCGGTGCCGCCACTTCTTTCCAGCTGGCGCCGGCGTCATCGGAGCGATGCAGCTTGGCACCAAAATGGCCGTGATCGAGTGCTGCGTAACAGGTGTCATGTTGCGCACTGGCCAGCACCATGCTCACCGGCACACCGCTAAAACCGGCGGCTTCCAGCAGCCATGTGGCATTTCGTTTTGTTGCCCTGAACAAACCTTTGCGCGTCGCAATCAATGCTGTCATTGTCATGCTGTTCCCCCCGGCAGGTTCAGCGGGTTTGCCAGCGCTATCCGCCTGACAACGCCTGCATCACATAGATTTCAGACCCGGGGCCCACTGTGTCTGTGAGCAAAGTGCGGTCGCGTATGATTTCACCGTCCACCGCGATTCGCATATGCTTGCGCAAGCGCCCCTGGTCATCCAGTACATAACGCCTTAATTGCATGTTTTCGGCAAACACCGCGTCAAGCGCTTCACGCACATTGCGCGCGTTTACTCGTGCTGGCGGGCACTCAATGTGGCGTTTCAAATTGGGTGTAAAATGCACTGTAGGCAT
>JBATHJ010000049.1:0-7057 GCA_049666625.1 Gammaproteobacteria bacterium
AGCAGCATCAGTTCACCTCCCGGTGGCTGTCGGATCTTTTTTTATTGTTATTGTCAGTGTCCACCAGCAATCCATTGACGACCTGCTCCATCGCCATAAAACGCGAACCTTTTACCAGCAACACCACGTCTGCGCTGATGTCCGTTTTAACTGCAGCGGTGAGTGAAGCGTGATCGGCAAACCAGCGTGCACCCTCACCAAATGCAGTGACGGCTTCGCGGCTGGCAGCGCCGGTTGCAAACAAACGGGTAATTCCCAGCGCCTTCGCCTGCACACCCAGCTCAGCGTGCATTGCAGCCGCATCAGCGCCCAGCTCACCCATGTCACCCATCGCCATCCAGTGCTGCCCGGGCATACTGACCAGCACCTGCATGGCGGTATAGAACGAACGCGGGTTGGCGTTGTAGGTATCATCAATCAGGCGCGCAGACTGCAATGCAGTGCGAATATTGAGCCTGCCACCGACCGCAACAAAACCGCCTAAGGCGGCAGCAATGGTTTCGATACTGACGCCCAGTGCGCTGCACACCGCAGTTGCAGCAAGCGCGTTCATCACGTTGTGTTGTCCCGGCAACGGCAGCGTCAGTGCCTGTTGTTCACCATCTACGTGCAATATAAAGTCGCAGGCATCCGCCTCGATGCGTAACTCACTGGTGTGCACACTGGCATTAATACTTTCAAGCGAGAAGGTTCTACAGCTATGCTGCCTGCAGTTATTGAGCCAGAGCGGTGCAAAATTATCATCGATATTGATGACCGCAATTCCCTGCGGCTTCAGGCCGGAATAAATTTCGGCCTTGGCGCGCGCCACGTTTTCGATTGAACCAAACCCCTCAAGATGCGCTGCTGCTGCGTTATTCACCAGCGCCACATCAGGTTGTGCGATGTGAGTCAGGTAATCAATTTCACCCACATGGTTCGCACCCATCTCGATCACTGCAAAGCGGTGTTCGGCACGCAGCGAAAGCAGTGTCAGCGGCATGCCGTTGTCGTTATTCAGGTTGCCCCGGGTCGAGAGCACATGCTCGGCGCCTGCTTCATGCACAAGAATGCTGCGACACATTTCTTTCACCGTGGTCTTGCCGTTGCTGCCGGTAATGGCAGCAAGCTTGCCGTTGAACTGGCGGCGCCAGCCGGCGGCGAGCTTACCGAGTGCAATCCGGGTATCCGTGACCTGTAATTGCGGCAGTGAGATGTCTTGCAGATCGCTGACCAGTGCCGCTACTGCGCCCGCATCTGCCGCCTGTGCAACAAATGCGTGACCGTCAAAACGCTCACCCTTGAGCGCCACATAAAGATCACCCGAATCTATGGTGCGCGTGTCCTTGCTGACGGCGTTGAACATTACATCGTTACCGACCAGTTTTGCATCGAGCAGGCTGGCCGCCTGAGACAATCGCATCATGCGCCCACCCCCAGGTAATCTCGCGCAATTCGCATGTCATCGAAAGCAATGTGCACATCACCAATTAACTGGCTGCACTCGTGTCCTTTGCCTGCGAGCAATACTGCATCACCCGGTTTCGCCTGGCTGATCGCCGACTTGATTGCTTCCTGGCGATCGATAATCTGCTGCACTTTTTGCGGCTGACTAAAGCCCGGCATAATGTCATCAATGATTTGTTGCGGCGGTTCGTGGCGCGGGTTATCGCTGGTAACAATCACGTGATCGGCATACTGCTCTACCACGCGCGCCATTTTTGGGCGCTTGTCACGGTCGCGGTCGCCACCACAACCAAATACACACCACAACTCGCCACCGATATGATCACGCACGGCTGCACAGGCAGCAGCCAGCGCCTGTGGTGTATGCGCATAATCGACCACCACTACCGGTTTACCGTCTGTGCTTGCGATTTGCATGCGGCCAGATACCGGCACGATTTTGCGCAAACGCGCGATCGCATCTTCAAACTGGATATGACTCAACAACAAACTTGCCAGCACCGCCAGAATGTTTGATACGTTAAAGTGCCCCAGCAGGCCAGTTTCACAACTGCAACTGCCTTTTGGTGTAACAACACTGAGACGCATGCCGTTTTCAATGGCTTCGATATTGCGCGCATGCACTATGAAATCTGCATACTGTTCTAACTCGTTCACGTCCGCCTTTGTACTGTATCCCCAGACACATAGACGGCCTTTGCACTCAGCCGCAAGCACCCGCCCAAATGCATCATCCAGGTTGATCACTGCCGCCTGCAAACCGGGCATGTGAAACAATTTGCGCTTGGCTTCTGCATAACGATCGATCGTCTGGTGATAATCCAGGTGGTCCTGCGCCAGGTTACTGAATACCGCAATTTTGAAAGCAACACCGTTGACCCGGCCCTGGTCGAGCCCATGCGACGACACTTCCATCACCGCGTGTTGTGTGCCGGCATCGCGCATCATCGACAGGGTTTGCTGAATCTCCAGCGCATCAGGCGTGGTCAGGCCGGTGGGGTGTAAATCATTTATAAAACCGTTGCCCAGCGTACCGAGCACGCCACAATGCACTGCATTATCATCCAGTGCCTGCGCCAGGTAATGCGCAATCGAGGTTTTACCATCGGTGCCGGTGATGCCGATCATGTTCATGCCGGCAGACGGCTCGCCGTAATAACGCGATGCAATTTCACCCATCTTGTGTTTCAGGTCGGGGCATTGAATGCACACTACCTTGTTGGAAATCGAATCCAGGATCTCATCGCGCCGTTCGCAGTCGCCGTCCCACAATACAACACGAACACCTTTGGCAACCGCATCCTGTGCATAGAGCAGGCCGTGGGTATTAAAGCCCTGGCTGGCAAGAAACAGGTCGCCCTCGCCCGCCTTGCGGTTATCCTGCACCAGATGGTTGATGTCGATATCAGCCACATCCGCCAGCACGGCCTCATCAATAAAGCCGGCGAGCAATGTGTGCAGGTGTGCTGTATTTGCATGATTCGCGGCAACCATCAGACTTTCCCTGCCGGTGAAATCTTCGGTTGATTTTCAGCAGCATGTTCTACCAGTTGTTCTGCATTGATACGGTCCGGTGCGATGTCCAGCAAACGCATCGCGCCTGCCATCACAGTACTGAATACCGGGGCCGCAACTGCACCGCCAAAATGCTCGCCGTTGCGCGGCTCGTCAATCATCACCACCATCACCACCTGCGGATCATCTGCCGGCGCCATGCCGGAAAAAATTGACAGGTAACGTTCTTCCGCATAACCGCCAGCAATGAACTTGTGCACCGTGCCGGTTTTGCCAGCCACGCTATAATTGGGTACCTGCGCAAGCTTGCCAGTGCCCTCGGCGCTGACCACACGCTGCATCATCTTGCGAATATCGCGCGCAGTCTGCGCCGACATAATTCGTTCGCCCGCTGGCGGTCTGGCATCAGCCAGAAAACTCACCGGCTTGATCAGGCCATCATCCGCCAGCGCAACATAGGCACGCGCCAGCTGCAATGATGTCACCGAAACACCGTAGCCAAACGACATGGTGGCACGCTCGAAATCATTATTCAGTGCAGCCTGTGACAGGCGCCCGGTCGCCTCGCCCGGAAAGCCACCGCCAGTGGCGGCGCCAAGACCCAGCTTATGGTACATATCCCACTGCTGCTCGGCATTGATCGCCAGCACGACCTTGCTCATGCCTACATTGCTTGAATGTGCGATCACGCCGCTGACATCGATATCACCGTAATTGCGGGTGTCACGAATCGTATTGCCCAGCACCTGCATTTTGCCAGGACCGGTTTCCACTTTATAAAACGGTTTCCAGCGCCCGGATTCAAGGGCCGCAGCCATGCTCAAAGGTTTCATGGTGGAACCGGGCTCGAACACATCGGTCACGGCGCGATTACGCGTTGCCTCGGGGCGCAGCTGACCACGGTCATTCACATTGAAGGACGGCTGATTCGCCATCGCCAGTACCTGGCCGGTTTTAACATCCAGCACCACGGCCGAACCGGCGACAGCATTATGCTTTAACACTGCAGACTTCAATGTGCGGTAGGTTAGATATTGCAGACGCTTGTCGATGCTGAGTTTGACTTCTTTACCGGGTTCGGCATCCCTGATGCGCTCGATGTCATCAAAGGCGCGGCCAAGCCGGTCACGAATCACACGTTTTTTGCCCGGTTTGCCCTTGAGCCAGTCATCATACGCAAGCTCGATACCTTCCTGGCCGTTGTCATCAATATCAGCAAACCCGAGGATGTGCGCAGCGACTTCGCCTGCCGGATAATAACGTCGGTATTCGTTCTGCGAAGCAACACCTTCGATACCCAGTGCACTGACTTTGGCCGCGGTCTCGGGCGACACATGGCGCTTCAAATAAATAAATTCTTTTTGCGGGTTGTCGCTGACCTTCTGTTTCAGCAAGCCATATTTAAGCTCGAGCAGTTTTGCCAGGTCGACAAGGCGCCTGTCATCTGCGCTCACCTGTTGCGGGTTGATCCATATACTGTTGACCGGCGTGCTGACCGCCAGCGGCTCACCATTACGATCAAGAATATCGCCACGGTGTGCGGGAATGGTCACTACACGCAGATGGCGCGCATCACCCTGCTGTTCAAAAAATGTCGAATCGAGTACCTGCATATCCATGGCGCGCGCCACCAGCACTGACGCCGCCAGTGCAAAAACCACCAGCACAGACAACCTGCGCCAGGGCGCAAGTGGTGCGTTCGTAGTTGGTTGCGAATTAATTCTCATGGCCTGATAAATACAACACTGTCCGATTCAGGTAACACCATATTCAAACGTGTGCGCGCAATTTGCTCGATGCGGCCATGGTCAGACCACGCACTTTGCTCCAGCTGCAAACGCCCCCATTCAGTTTCCAGCGCGGCGACCTTGTCGCGTAGCTGGCCGAGTTCAACAAATTTTTTGCGGCTTTCATGTTTGCTGTAAACCAGCAATACAGCGGAAGCCAGTACTGCGAGAAACAATGCAGTGACGACAGTTAATATGCGTTGACGCTGATTCATGCCACCCGCTCCAGCACGCGCAAGCGCGCACTTCTCGCCCTGGGATTCATTTCAAGTTCGGTTGCGCCCGCTGTCACCGGTTTTCCCACCAGGCGAAACGGTGCACGTTCATTCGCGTTCATCACCGGCAAGCCTCGCGGCAAGATCGGCAGGCTGGACTGCGCGCGCATAAAACGTTTCACCAGCCTGTCTTCCAGCGAATGGAAGCTGATGACCACGAGTCGCCCATGCAGGGCCAGTACATCAACAGCTCCACGCAAACCTTCTTCTACCGATTCCAGTTCACGGTTAATAAAAATACGTATTGCCTGAAAACTGCGCGTCGCTGGATGCTTGTGTTTTTCTTTCACTGGCACTGCCGCAGAAATAATTTCTGCGAGTTGTGTCGTGTCGTTGATTTCAGCATTTTCACGCGCAGCAACTATTGCACTGGCAATACGCTTTGCAAATCGTTCTTCACCAAATCGTTTCAGTACCAGCACCAGGTCACGGGTTTCCACGTGTCGCAACCATTGCATGGCTGATTCACCCTGCTCGGGATTCATGCGCATATCCAGCGGTCCTGAACGTAAAAAACTGAAACCGCGCGCGGCATCATCGAGCTGGGGTGATGACACCCCAAGATCCATCAGTACACCGTCAATACGCTGTTTCAGTTTATGATCAGTCACTACGCGCGCCACCTGACTGAAGTTACAATGTTCAAATTCGATACGCGGCTCGCCGGCAAATGCCTGCCTGCCATGCGCAATCGCTTCGGGATCCTGATCAAATGCAAGCACGCGGCCTGCTGCATTCAGTCGCGCCAGTATTGCAGCGCTGTGTCCCCCGCGGCCGAAGGTGGCATCCAGATAAATACCGTCCGGCTTAATATTGAGTGCATCCAGCGCTTCATCCAGAAGCACGGGGCGATGGCTGTATGCAACCGCCATCGCGACTAGAGCGAAAGATCTTCCAGCGCGGCGGGAAGATCACCTTCGCCGTTCTGAACTTTTTCGATCCAGTTCTCCTGGCTCTCGGTCCAGGTATCTTCATCCCAGATTTCAAATTTCTTGCCCTGGCCAATAAGCACAATTTTTTTATCCAGCCGGGCAAATTCGCGTAACATCGTCGGCAACAGGATTCTGCCCTGGCTGTCGAGCTCACACTCGGTGGCATAGCCGATCAGCAAGCGCTGCAGTAAACGCGCCTGCTGATTGAGACTGGGCAGCTCGATTAATTTATTTTCGATGATTTCCCATTCGGGCAGGGGGTAGACCAGCAGGCAGTGATCGCGATCCACGGTAATCACCAGGCGGCCGCCACAGGACTCAAGGATGCGGTCGCGATAGCGCGCCGGCATGCCCATTCTGCCCTTGGTGTCTAGTGCCAGATTATTGATGCCGCGGAAGCTCATTATTCTTATTATCAGTCCGGTCCAGTTTGCATGGGATTTGCAGACTACCCACAATTACCCACTTTTCCCCACATAGTGACACTATAGGTAGGGACACTCCCCGCTGTCAAGTGATTTCGCCTTATAAAAAGGGTAAAAAAATCTATATCTCACAGCAACTTAGCTGCGAAATCGGTGTCTGGCCTGAAGGCTGAAAATTAGCTGTTTTGAAATCATCAGCTTGGTTTGAATAGCTAACAATTTACTTTAAGTGTGGAGGACTGGAAATGAACAATGAAAAGTGAAAAATGAAAAATGAAACCCCCACAACCCCGCCAGACAGCAGAACGCGAGCGCTCGACGCAATTTTTCATTTTTCACTTTTAATTATTCATTGCTTCTAAAGAGGTGGGAGTCGGCCGATAAGCCGGGTTCTGTGTCGCACTGACGAATGCCAGTGCGTGACAACCATTCATCTGGGATGTGCGTCGCCGCACACCTCAAGCAACCTACCCGGGAACAGTGCGGACCGCACATAATGTTCCCCTATTTGGTCTTGCTCCGGGTGGGGTTTACCATGCCGTGCCTGTTACCAGCCACGCGGTGCGCTCTTACCGCACCATTTCACCCTTACCGTGCCACCCGAAAGCGACATGGCGGTATAGTTTCTGCGGCACTTTCCGTAGGCTCGCGCCCCCCAGGCGTTACCTGGCACCCTG
>JBATHJ010000050.1:0-2306 GCA_049666625.1 Gammaproteobacteria bacterium
AGCGTGCCCTATACCTGGACGATATATGCCAATGCATTTCGGGTAGCCGATATCATCAAGGCGGGGTAGTCATTTATAAGCTTTTTTAGTTGATTTAACTTTTCTGCACTAAAGTTAATGCAGCTAATGTCCGTTATCGGTAAAGAGAGAGATCAGATTCCTATAAAACCATGTAATGTATATGGATAAGACAATACTTCCTCTATACTTCATATATGTATACATTTTTCGAAGCCCTCAGCTTTAAACAAAAGATCATCACCGGGTTTGCAATCCTGAGCTCCATACTGATTTTAGGCATGGGCTATATGCTGTTTGAATTCACCCATGTCGCCAGTCTCGGCACCGCAATTATTGAACGTCACCAGCCGGTGACTAACACCGCCAGCAAGGCGCTGAAACTCACCCAGTCTGCAAGTAACCAGTTGCATCAATATTTGCTGACCGACGGCATCGCCGGCCTCGATGAGTATCCCGGCACATTGCAGCGTTTACAGGATACGATACTTACACTCTATGCGTATGCTGAAGCCGAGGACCTGATGATCGACAAGCAGCAGCTTGATCGTTCCAGTGTAATCATTGATGAGATTAACCAGCACACTATCGATATCGTAGAACTGAATCGTAGTTATGAGCAAAACCATCCCATCATCACTTCGGCGTCTTCACTACTGAACCCGTTAGCACTCGAGTATCTTGGTTTAATCAACCAGATCATCGACACTAACCTGGCGACAAACATTCCGACTGAAGCATTGCTGCTTCTCGCCGATATGCGCCACAGCTGGTCGCAAATGATGAGCAACCTGCGGGTATCGCTGGCTACGCGCACCATCAATGAAATCGACAATGTGACTGTATATATTGATGTCAACCGCGAACAGACAGAACGCCTCAGGAGCATGAAGCTGGATCTTGGGCTTGAAGGCATTGAAGATCTGGAGCTTCTACGTGATGCATATCTCACAAACCTGGATACTGTCATCAGTGAATTCAGTAGCAGCGTCTGGCGCCGAGATGCGCACCTCATGGTAACAACCGTGATGCCCCTTTACCTGGAACTTGAGTCTTACCTGAATGATATTGCCAAAATCCAGCTCACCATGACCGAAGCAGCTGGTGCAGGGCTTTCAACTGAACTGACCAATGCACGTTATGCTTTTATAGCGCTCATCAGTATCGGGCTTGCATTCGCCTTTTTTATATCTGTATTTATTACCCACAGTTTACGCAGGCCGCTGCAAAAACTGGTGACGGCTACCGAAGCCGTGGCGAACGGAAATCTTGATACCAGGATTGAAACAACGGGTAAAGATGAAATTGCCCAGCTGATTAAAAGTTTCAATGACATGGTCAGTAATCTTAGACAGACCCAGGCAGCGCTCAGCAGCGCCCTGCAGGAAGCAAAAAATGCCAGTGAGGCCAAATCGCTGTTTCTTTCCAGCATGAGCCACGAACTGCGTACCCCGCTCAACGCCATACTCGGCTTTGCCCAGTTGCTCGAGATGGACCTGACCAAAGAACAGGGAGGTGGACAACGCCAGGCGGCACACCTGAATTTTGCCCGGAAAATTACCAAGGCAGGCCACCATCTGCTCAGTCTCATCAATGATGTACTCGACCTGTCGCGTATCGAAGAAGGCCATCTCAACCTGGATATGCAACCGGTGGTTATGCACGATGCCGTGCTTGAGTGCATCGGGCAGATCGAGGCAGGGCTCGCCAGCGGGCGCAACATTACACTGATTGATCGCAGTGGTGAACCCGCAGTTCAGGTATGGGCAGATTATCTGCGGCTGTGCCAGGTGCTGAGAAACCTGATGAGCAATGCAGTGAAATACAATCGTGATTGTGGATCAGTGACTATCGAAACCAGCGTCGACGACAATAAAACGCTTCGACTCAGCGTGATTGACACTGGTGCAGGCATTGCAGAAGCAGACATCAAGAAACTGTTTGATCCGTTCGAACGGCTTTCATTCAGCCATGGCAGTGTCGAAGGCACGGGCATCGGCCTCACGGTGACCCGGCAACTGGTTGAAGCCATGGATGGGGCGATCGGTGTTGACAGCAGTCCAGGTGAAGGCAGCCGGTTCTGGATAGAACTGCCAGTATGTAACTCCGCTAGTGAAGCTCTGTCGATTGATTCGATACCAGACGCAGCACAGGGTGCAATCACAATTGCGGATACGCCAGCACCGAAACGCAAAGTGCTTTACATCGAAGATAATCCAGAGAGCGCACAGCTCGTGGTGGATGCACTGGACCGCGCAGCAAACTTTGAAGTAAGAACTGCAGTAACT
>JBATHJ010000051.1:0-4646 GCA_049666625.1 Gammaproteobacteria bacterium
GGGTCTGAGCCATTAATTCTTAAACAATATACGATAGCTATCTGCTTCGGATGTCGAAAAAACAAGCTCTCCATATAAAGACCTGTCTTTCCGGGAGCGCATGTCGTACTCCATGGTGAAAAACCAGGCAGTTCATTTGATTTACACTAACATAACGTTGGAAGTTCAGCCGCCGCCGTAGGCGGTCGGCTGGACGACAGCTTATGTCTCACCGTGCTTTACCGCGGATTCAGGAAGGCCGAACACGCGATCGAAGGCCCATGTGAAAGCAATGGCATAGACGAAGAAGAACGCCAGGAGGCCAAGATTCGCCAGAAACGCATTTAGTGCTGAAGTATTCAACCACAGCGCCATCACTGGAACAAGTATAACAACGAGGCCGCCCTCGAAACCAATGCCATGCACCAGGCGCCTGGCGAACGAACGACCTCGCACCGACTGACGCGCCTCCCAGCGCTCAAAGATTGTATTGAATACGTAGTTCCACCCGAGTGCAATGCTCGATAGAACAAAAGCAAGACCTATGGTTGAGGAAGGCGGTTCGTCGAAAATGACACTCAAGACTGGGGCAACGAAGGCAATGGCAAAAAACTCATACAGGATTGCTTGCAGTACGCGTCGGGTTTTTGGGCTCATGACGAAATCACGATGTTGGCGTTTGGTTTGATTGAGGCCTGATGCAGAGCTCACCTGCGCACATTGTAGAGAGCGGTTTGTGTAAAATGGAGCTACGCGACATGCACAAAACCAGGGTAGAAACGGGTGTCAGGTGGAGCGTTTTGTTAGTATTAATTCATTTTTGTTTTATTAAAACGAATATTAATGCTCACCTGTTACCGATTATTTATCAATCGCTTCATTGAAGGCTTTAATAAAAGCATTGTAGTTTTCATAGTGAGGCATATGACCTAACCCATCCAGCTCAATAAGCGTTGAACCCTCAATCATATTTTCAGTACTTTTTCCGAGATTTTTATAATCGCCCAGCTTTCTGGTTACACCCTCTTTTAACCAGGCTCTGCCGGGGCCGGTTTTATCTCTAGTTCCAATGATCAGGAAAGTTTCACTCTTGATTTGTGAGAACCTGGCTACTAAATTTTCTGAGAATATCGGGCCATACGTTAAAGCATTATTCCAGGCAATAATATTCCAGTCTTCTCCTGCAAGCATTCCTTTCAGAGGTATTAAAAGCTTCTCGTAATCACTTGACCATTTTCCATCATAATAATTGTTTTTTTGATAGTCTATAGCTTTATCTAGCGTTGTACCAAGCTCTCTTTTATAGAAGAAGTTAACGTCTTTAAATTCTACATATTTGCCGTAGTCTTCTAAACCAATGGGGTTAATCAGAATGAGCTTATTAACGGAATTAACATAATTAACAGCAAAGGTAACAGCTAACATACCACCCATTGAATGGCCGACAATATCAATATTTTTGATGTTTAAGCTATCCAATAAGGATTTAGTATTCAACCCCAGCTGCCCAAAGCTATATTGGTAATAATCCGGCTTGGATGATTTACCAAAGCCAATTTGATCCGGTATGATTACTCTGTATTCTCTCTTTAAAAGATCTTTTGCAACTTTTTCCCAATAGTATCCTGAAAAGTTTTTGCCATGTAATAAGACAATTACTTTTCGTGCATCTTTATCTCCAATATCCATGTATCGCATTTTTAAATCTTGATTTTGAGAATTAAACTCAAATGTGTTGACTTCAAATGGATACTCAAACCCGTCCAGCTCTTTATTATACTTAACGGAAGTCTCAGCTAATGCCTGTGCAGTTAGAGTGAGAACAGAAACTAAGATCAAAAAATACTTATTCATATTGACATCATCTATTATGTTTTATCTAAACTAACGCTCGGAATAAGGGGCTTGCTGGAGCAGGGGAAGGGGAAGGCTTGTGCTATCAAGCACAAACGAACACCACGGAAGGTAAGTCCATCCCCATTGCCATTTTTGCGCCCATTATTGCACATTATATCTAGTCTTCTGAGTGTGCCACTCATTGCCTATATCTTGAAAGAAGAGTAAAATTTTCTCGAAGCCTGTAATGGCTTTCCTTTTAAGTGTATGAGCAGCTAGCGAGAATAGGAATTTAAATATGGCTATAGATCAACTCGAAGCATTTTTAAGAAAAATGCAGTCTGAACCTGCACTTAAAAATGAGGTGCTCGCCACAGCAACTGCAGATGATGTTGCGCGAATAGCGCTAAAACTTGGTTTTGAATTTTCAGGTGATGAATTATTGAGAATGTCAGGTAAGAAAGTTGGCAAGGTTACTGTCATTAAAAACGATCTTCCTGGAGAGTACTTTTAAATATTTTTTAAATATCTGACAGTACAAGTAAAGAAAAAATAAACGCCATATCTGCCTCAAATCAAGCGTATCTTGCCCCGAATTGAATGCCCTCTCTAACGAGAGATAATAATATAACTGTCAATATCATTTGAACCTTATGGCACCGCTTTCCTGCTGGTGTGTAATTCGCTCGTTATTTAATTTTCGATAATCCGCATATCCTTGCTAAGCGGAGTGATGGTTGATGATTTTTCCTTCTTACTTGTTTCGGATGCCTGTGGTGTGGCTCGCCTCAATCGCGCTTCTACGCGAATGGCTGTCATCAGGCGCTGGTCATTCACCTCTGGATACATGGGAAAATAATGCTCGACCTCAAAAACATGTTGTTTGGCCGCAACTTCCAGGCGGTCCCGGTCATTTGTTGATAAACCCTGAAGCATTAACAGGCGCGGGGCCTTACGCATAAGGTAGCGCTGGCACAAATCATGGTCAGCCTGCTCTTGCCAGTCCTCGCGTACCAGCAGACCAGGAAAACCATCTCTTTCATTTTGATCTCTTTTGAACCAGGCGGCGCGTCGATTGGTGCCTGCCCGACTGGCAATGAGACGTTGAAAACGATCATTGACCGGTGGTTCGTTACGCGCCTGTTCATCCTCTGTGTTTTCAACCCTCATTTTTGAATGTGGTAAGGCAGTCCACTCAGTCTGATCGGGGTAGGTGTTCATCAGTGACTCATCACAGCAGGAGTAGATCAACGCCAGGGGAGAATCATCGGCTCCGTCCAGTAGCCAGTATTCGTAGATGTCGCCGGCAGGAAACGGTACATGCCCAGTAGAGAGGAATTCTGTCAGTTCATGAATGCTTTCTGACACCTGATCATGATCCACGCATGACGGGAACATGAACGTCTTTAATTGCCGGTTTTTCAGGCTTGCAACATTATAATAGCCTCGATCAAGACCGTATCCTTGCACTCGAAACTTTTGATCGTTTATTTGTTCATTGCCTGATAAATAGTGGATTTCCCAGTTTATCCCATCAAAACTTTGCGCACGTGCGCGCTCCGACTCAGTAATCTGGACAAATCCTGAAAAAGGTGGCAATAAGCGTTGTGAATAGGCTCGTATCATAATTACATTCAAAGGCGCGTCAAAAAAGTATAAATGCCCTATAACAACAAGTCTAGCGTTTAAGCATGTGTGTCGGACAAAAGCATGTAAGCATGTGGAAGCATGTGGGTCGGACCAAAGTGGAAGCATGTGGGTCGGACCAAAGCAACACATTGATTAATCTGGATTCAATTGCCATAAGTAGGTGTTATCTGGGCTTAAACTGGTGTTTTCAGGCCCGAAAAGAGCAGTATAAGCTGACTCAACTTCTTTTAAAGCATATTTCTCATCTTCGAGTTCAACCGCCCTGTGCTGCCCGTGTATACAAAGCGCTGATTGCACATTTTCAACAAATTGCTTATGGCCAACTGCAATGCTTTCTGACCAGATGGCCTCTCTTGTTAGCTGACTGTTCTCAAGATCACTGTCGATCCAGCTGTTATGAATTTTCTGGAATTGGTGAAGCCCTGCCAGGCCGAAGAGTTGTAACAGGGCTGCGGTATTAATGACGGCATACCGTTGTGGGGGCGATTGTATTTCACAATATCCACACCACTTCCAGTCCTGTGGATGCGTTACAACGCCAGCACGCACCATATTAAGATCGATGTAACGCATGCAACGCGCAAGGTAGGTTTGAGTATCAACAGCCGTGGCGTGATAGCGGTCTTCCCAGTAAGCGCCTTTGCGATGTTTGCGCAGGTTATATTCCTGCGCCGTGCGACCGGCAATCAGTTGCATGCTATGAGCAATTTCACCGTTGCCCTGATCAAGTACTAACAGATGAATATGGTTCGATGTGGTAATGAAATTTAGTACACACAATCCATAACGTTTCCTGGCTTCAAATAACCAGTAGCGCCAGCGTTCGCGGTCTTTTGCAAACTTGAGCAGAAATTCCTGCTTATGACAACGATGCGTGATATGCCAGACATGGCCAGGTAAAAAATGACGATTTGCGCGAGGCATAGTGCTTCCTCCTTAAAGCTATGTTTTTGTCCATGAAAAGGGGTGTTTAAGTGTTTATATGGTGCAGATTATGCTTGAATTATTCAGTAATTCAAGAGGTTGGGTTGGTCCGACCCCACGCGGCACGCGGCCCACGCGGTTCACGCGGTTATGACACCATTGGGCTTCATAAAATTTGTCGCGATTTCCATTCGGCTAACTTATCTATGCTGGCTTCGTAACCGCACTGTGCAAGCGGCTTCCATTTATCATAGGCC
>JBATHJ010000052.1:0-9911 GCA_049666625.1 Gammaproteobacteria bacterium
AGCCCGGACAGGCGACAGGCCACGGGCAGCTGCGGTATTTTGCGCGGCGCCTTGCCTGCAATCACATCGGCGAATGCTGAAATATGATCAGGCGTGGTACCGCAACAGCCACCGACGATATTGAGAAAGCCGCTGTCCGCCCACTCGGCGATATCTTTCGCCATGTTCTGAGGATCGAGATCGTAACCGCCCATTTCATTGGGCAGGCCCGCGTTCGGGTGCGCCGAGATATAGAATTCGGAAATACGCGACATCTCCTGCACATACTGGCGTAACAGATCGGGCCCGAGTGCGCAGTTCAGGCCGATCGACACCGGCCTGGCATGACGCAGGGAATTGTAAAACGCTTCGGTCACCTGCCCGGTCAATGTGCGGCCCGACTGGTCGGTAATGGTGCCGGAAATCATGATCGGCAACTCAACCTTGTCGTCTTCGAATACCTGCTTAACAGCAAAAATCGCCGCCTTGGCATTCAAGGTATCAAAAATGGTTTCAATCAGGATGATATCCGCACCGCCTTCGATCAGCCCGCGGGTGGATTCGGCATAGGCCTCGGCCAGCGCGGCGAAGGTGATGTTACGGAAACCCGGGTCATTCACATCGGGCGATATCGAGCAGGTGCGATTGGTCGGGCCGAGCACGCCGGCGACAAAGCGTGGCCTGTCCTCAGTGCTGAGCGCATCGGTGGCTTCGCGTGCGAGTTTTGCCGCGGCCACATTGAGCTCGTAACTGATCGACTCCATGGCGTAATCCGCCATCGCCACCCGGGTGGCATTAAACGTGTTGGTTTCGATGATATCGGCACCGGCCTGCAGGTAGGCAGTGTGAATATCGCGAATGATTTGTGGCTGGGTCAGCGTCAGCAAATCATTGTTGCCCTTGAGGTCTGACGGCCAGTCGGCGAAGCGCTCGCCACGATACTCGGCTTCACCCAGCTTGTGGCGCTGGATCATGGTGCCCATGGCACCGTCGAGTAACAGGATGCGCTGCTCGAGTGCAGCAAGAAATTGGCGAGGTCGTGACGCGTTGGGCATGGATGGTTCCGGTGTTCTAAACAGCGCGCGATTGTACCATTATCAGGCCTGATTTCGTGACGCAGCTCAGACTCTGCCGATCACAGGCTTGATTCGGGCTACCCCGGCGGTGCTATGATGAGCCCATGACGACGCAGAATATTCATCTGTACCTCACTTCGGAGCACGAATGCGGTTATTTCCCCAACCGTCGCGCGACCAACCTGGTGCCGGATCCTGCAGTCAAAATGACGCGAGAGCTCTACAGCCGCCTGATTGCCATCGGCTATCGACGCAGCGGCGATTTCAGCTACCGTCCACACTGCCACGATTGCGATGCCTGCCTGCCCTGCCGGATTGTCGTCAAGCAGTACATCCCTCGTCGCGCGCAACAACGCTGCCGCGCACGCAACCAGGATTTGAGCATTCGACTGGTGGAGGCGCATTACACGGATGAATATTTTGCACTCTACCGTGACTACATCAATGCACGTCACAGCGACGGTGACATGGTCGACCCGACACCCGAAGACTTTTCCAGTTTTCTGTACAGCCACTGGAGCGATACTTTTTTTATTGAAATCCGTCATCGCCAGCGCCTGCTTGCAGTGGCGGCGACAGACCCCTTGCAAAACGGCCTGTCTGCGGTGTACAGTTTTTTCGATCCCGAAGAACGCGCGCGCAGCCTGGGGAATTTTTGTGTACTGACGCAAATAGACAAGGCCACAGCGATGGGGCTGAAATATCTCTATCTCGGTTACTGGATACGCAACTGTCGAAAAATGCAGTACAAATCTGAATACCAGCCATTGCAGATATACCATAATAGCCAATGGGTCATGCAGCGTGAACCTGCCTGATTCCTGGCAGCCGCATAGCGTTAAACGCAAACCTCATAAAAATTCTGCGCGCACATTGACCACGGCGAAAGCCCTGTTGCTCAGTACGGCGACCTTGTGCGGCGGCATCTGGCTAAGCCTGGGTGCAGATGACTGGAGCTGGTTTGCGCGTTCGGGATCACTGCTGGTGGTGATTGGCATGTGGCTGACGTCCTGCCAGATCATTGAAAACAGCCGCCGTCTCAAGCAACGCCGGGCACATCATGAAACTAATTTTCACCGCGACTTTGCTGACAGTGTGCGGCATCTGCCCGCCAGCCGGCTGGAAGATGAAGATATCTGGGCAAGCGGCCTGCACGGACTTTACCTGCTGGTAACCGGCACCCTGGTATGGGGTTTTGGCGACCTGGCTGGCGCGCTGGTCAGTGTAATGCTGGGCTAGGCGCGGTTCGGGGCGCGATGCCGTGTTCAGCTTTCGTGCTATGATCAATGCATGAATATGAAAACACGTATCACGCAGAAGCTGACCGAAGCACTCGCGCCCGAACACCTTGAAGTGATTAACGAAAGCCATATGCACAATGTGCCTGAAGGTTCCGAGTCACATTTCAAAGTGGTGATTGTCAGTGACGCGTTCAAAAACAAAATGCTGTTGGCGCGGCACCGTCTGGTAAACGCTGCGCTCAAGGAAGAACTCAACGGTGGAATCCACGCGCTGGCATTACACACCATGACCATGGAGGAATGGTTTGAAAAAGGCCGCGCCCCCGAATCACCTCCGTGCATGGGTGGAGATGGAAGCTTAACTGAAAAGATGTAAGTCATATAAACCAGGAGTAACAGATGAGTCCAATCGATCCGATACTGTTGAACTTTCTATATGTCATTTTTGGCGGCCTGCTCACCCTGGTGTTCATGAAGCTGGGCTGTAAAATGTTTAACCGCGCCGTCACATTCAATATCAGCGAAGAACTCGGCAAGGGCAATGTCGCCGTTGGGCTCATGGTGATGGGCCTGTTTATTGGCATCGGCACCGCGCTCGGCCTGGTGATTGGTCTCGGACTGAGTTAGCGCTCGCGCTGACCCGCTGACAGTCACACCCTGCCATGTTTACGCTAGACCGGTTCTTAACATTTTTTCTCTGCCTGCTGACTTTCGGCAGTGCGCTGGCTATCGTCAGCTCACCGATACACCCGGTGCATTCAAATCACTGGACCGACGAATACGACCGGCACTTTCGAAAATACAGCAAACGTTATTTTGGCCCGATGTTCAACTGGAACTGGTTCAAGGCGCAGGGGATTGCCGAATCCGGCCTGAATGAAACCGCCAGAAGCCCGGCGGGCGCGATCGGTGTGATGCAGATCCTGCCCACCACGTTTGAAGAAATAAGTGACAAGCAGCCCCACTATATCGAGGTGGAGAGCCCGCGCTGGAACATCGCTGCAGGCATTTATTATGATAGAAGCATGTACACCCGGTTTCCCACGGCACCTGAACAGGAGCGCCTTTATCTAGCGCTGGCCAGTTACAACGCCGGTTACGGTCGCGTACTTACCGCGTTTCGGCGTGCGGGTGAAAAAGGCGACTGGGACAGTGTGAAAAAACATTTGCCCAGTGAGACCCGGGGTTATGTCAGCCGCATTCGTCGGCTGATGGGAGATAGTAAAGACTGACCCGAGACAGCACCCGGAATATCACCCTGGGTATCACCCAGGGCATCATTTCGGGAACATCTATATTACTTCGGCAGGTACCGGCACCAGGGGGTTTGCCTCAGCAGGCACTGGCGCTTCAGGCGCTGGTTCAACAGGCGCTGATTCCACAGGACCTGCTTCATCAGGGGCGGGTTCTTCGACACCTGTTTCCTCCGCCTTCACCGCCGCTTCATCGCTCATCATTTTCATGCTTTCATACGGCTCGAGCAGTGTCGCATAGATCCAGGCGACCTGGCCTGCAGCCTGTCCGCTGGCCGTCTTCACGGCTACGTGACGCCACTTGCCTTCTGTTCCCAGCTCGATGACGATGTCGCCCTGCAGCAAACGGTTAACCAGCTTGCCTTCCAGGTTTGCGCTTGCGCGTAAGTTTGCACGTTCCACCTTGACGCGATAGAGATCACCGAGAAGATTGCCATAGTTAGTAATGATGTCGTGCTTGCGTTCGCGAATTGATTTGTCATCGCGCGTGAGCATGGACTTGAGAATCAGGCGCGCATCTTCATGGCCGGCTTCAGCCGCCAGCAGGTAATAATCTATCGCCTTGTCCATGTCTTTTTTAACCCGGCCTTCGCCCAGGCTGTAAAGCATGGCTATGGAAAAATTCGCATCGATATGGCCCTGCTTCGATGCTCGCAGCCACCATTCCATCGCCTGGCTGTCGTCAATTGCCAGGCCATATCCATTCAGATACATCCAGCCGATATTATATTCCGCATCGGCGTCGCCCTGTTCTGCATGCGGCCGCAGTATGCAATACGCCTCGGCAAAATCACCACGACGCATCGCGGACATGGCGTCGTGTATATCCGCAGCCATTGCAGTGCCATAGCTGACAGTGAGCATAAGCAGCAACAAAATAAGTCTTGATATCATCTGGCCTGTTTTAACCTCAGTAGTCGAACTATGAGTAACATCAGGGGTGTGGCATGCATTAATAAATCAAATATATCAATCGGTTTGTGCAATGTGCCGTTGAGCAACATGCGACTTTTTTCGAGCAGGTGCGGCTCTGGCTGGAACGGCGCAAGCGTGAAAAAAACCGCGAGCACAAGCAGAATAGACAGCGGAATTTTATCTATCAGTTTCAACATAATTTCATTATGCCTGAATTACGACTGTGCGTAATAGTGCTTCAGAAATTCATCGAACGGCAGCGTGTCTGCGGCCTCAATCTGTTTCTGCTTATCCAGCGAGTCTTTCGCCAGCTTCATAAAAAACCGGTTACGCTCGTCGCTGAGCGCCTGCGAACTAAAATACGCCTGGTGTTCCAGTGCCTTGCGCCGTGCAAAATGAAAATATTCCTCGCCCTGTTCACGCATCTCCTGCAACACACGCGCAGACGGCGTGAGTGCCGCATCCAGCACACAGGCACGCTGTGCCTCGAGACTGCTGCTGTAATTCCGGTTAGCATGCACATCATCGAGCAAAGCCGCAACACCCTGCATGGCGTCACACAGGCCCTGTGCCCAGGTTTTCAGGTTGATGGTTACGTCGTCGCGATATAGCTCGGCGCCTGGCGCACGCCCATTGTGTGCTACTTCGATAAAATTCATGTCGATGGCATCAATTTCATCGGCACTGAGCACCGGACTATCCTGTAACAGGCAATACAGCATAAAGATTTCGAGAAAGTACATTTGCTGTGCGCTGATTCCCAGCGGTTCGAACGGATTTATATCCAGCGAACGCAATTCTATATATTCTATGCCGCGTTCACGCAGGGCATGTATTGGCATTTCACCGTTATGTGGAACCTGCTTGGGCCGTACTGTGCTGTAATATTCGTTTTCTATTTGCAGAATATTTGCGTTCAGCTGGCGATACTCACCTTCGATTTGCACACCGATTCGCTCGTATTCACTAAACGGCGTGCGTATGGCACAGGCAAGACTGGCGACATAGGCTTCCAGCGTGTCGTAATTTGCCTTGATGCCGGCCATGCTTTCCTTGCTATTGGTATAACCGATATTGCCCATGCGTAATGAGGTCGCATATTCCTCGTAGGCCGTGCCCGGGCTGAATGAAGACAGCATCGTCGGTTTGCCGTGCAGAAACGATTTGCATACCGCGGGCGATGCGCCGAATAAATACGGGATCAGCCAGCCGGTGCGCAACACATTGCGCACCTGTTCCATCTGCCGGCGCGATTTGTAATCCTTGAGATTTTCGCTGGAAGCTTCCAGCGACTGCAGCAGTTGCCAGAAATTATCGCTGTAAGAATGATTAAAATGCACACCGGCAATCACCTGCATGGTGCGGCCATAGCGATAACCCAGCCCGCGCCGGTAAATTTTTTTCATCTTGCCAATATTCGAATTGCCGTAATCGGCCACCGGGATACTGTCGCCGCCTTCTACCACGCAGGGCATACTACTGGCCCACATCAGTTCATCGTGAATATTCTGGCCGACAAATTTTTCGATGTCGGCGAGGAATGCCAGCGTCGCTTCAACCGAATCACACGGCGGTGTAATCATTTCGGTGAGCGCTTCAGAAAAATCGGTAGTGATATACGGATTGGTAAGGGCTGAACCCAGTGCGGCGGGATGCGGGGTTTGCGCAATACTGCCAGAGTCGGCGACACGCAGGCTCTCTTTTTCCAGCCCCATGCGAGACTCTTTCAGTCTCGCCTGCTGTCCTGACTGCACTATCAAGGACAAGCGTTGTTCTAGTTGCTGGTACAAATTGATTTCCTGGTCCGGGCCAGCAACGAAGATTGCTGCATCGGCAGTGGTGTTTCAAAAAGCGAACCCGGATTATACACACAGACCCCCCCGACATCGCGCTATAAAAGCATGGCGACTACAGCCTTGCGCCCTGCCAGCTGGTAGATAAACCCGCGCCAAAGCCCACCCTGCCTGTCTGTGCATAACAGCTCGTCTATGCATTGACACCTTATATCCATCCTCGTTGGACAAAAGCATATTACTATATTACTGTATGCTGATAATAATAAACGATTATGGATGACTTATGTTTCGCTTTTTACTTCAATTCCGCACAGCCAGAAATGCACTGGCTTTGATCACCGCCAGCATCGTGCTGTGCACCCTGCCTGCAGTGACTTTGGCAGCCGAGCCCGTGTGTGACGACGTTACCCTGGGCCAGGTCGAACCGGCGCTGGTCGAACACATGCGCGCAGCGGCAGGCCGCGGCATGCTGTATCGAATTCAGCCCGAACTGTCGAAAATAAGTTTTGAAATTGATAGCCCGATTGGCCTGGTTCAGGCAGATTTCAAACATTTCCAGGGCGGTTTCACGCTTGAATCGGGCGCCTCTGGCACCGAAGGCAAGGCACTGTTGAGCGCAAGAACCGACAGCGTGGATACCGCTTCCGGGTTCATCCGCTCGCTGTTAGTCAGCGAGACCTTCCTCGACACCGAGCGCTATCCACAACTGCTGTTCGTGAGCCGGGATTTTTACTGGGTGAATGCCCACGAAGCGGTGCTGATCGGCGACCTCACCCTGCACGGCATGACCCGCCGCATTGGCCTGCATGTTCAATTGCTGCAGAACAACCCACTGGATGCACCGGGCACCGACCGCATCCTGGTCGAAGCCTCGGCCCGGATCCAGCGCTCGGCCTTCGGCATGAACGCACTCACCTCATACGTGGATGACAAGGTCACGCTCTACATGAAAATACATGCCAGAAAATATCAGCCTGCAATGGTTTCTGCGCAGGCAAAGGCCGATGGGAATAACGAAGGATATACAGACCTGTTCTGGCCTGCACCTCCTGCTCCGGTTGCATCCGGTATTCCCCAGATCTAACTCAGTTAGCAATTCAGGACGTCGCGGGTTTATCGAGCAAGGCCTGCAGGCGGCTATCGAGCGTTGATGCGGTCTCGCTCTGGCCCAGTTTGAGCCTGGGTTTCAGGCCTGCCGCACCGGTTTTTGGCACCAGCGCATAGACAAAATCACATTCCAGCGCCTCGGCGGCACGTGCCATCATTTTCAGGGTCACAGCGCCTTTTTGTTCATCACGTTCCAGCACTGAAATGCGTGGTGCACTCACACCCATGCGCGCTGCCAGTTGCTGGCCGAGCAGGTTGCGGGCGATACGCATACGGCGGATTTCATGTTTACTCATGGTCGCTTTTTAACATATATATTAATTAATGTATATGTTAATAACGACCCAGGCCAGTGTGACCTACAGCTCGTTTGATACCGAACCGGCACCACAACCCTTATCCGTGCCTGCTGAGGGCATGGTTGTCTGGTTCAGGCCTGCTCTTTCACGCTGGCTTCAGCAGGCGAAAAACGGCTTAGCAAAATAAATAAGGCCCCGCATGCGGGGCCTTATTTTTTGTGCTGCATGAATTCGATACCGCTTATTTTTTCCCACCAAAAATCGAACCGAGCACACCGCGCAGAATCTGCCTGCCAAGCTGGCTGCCGATACTGCGTGCCGCGCTTTTGACCATCGCTTCCATCGGCGACTGCCGGGTACTGCGACGCGCCGAGGTTTTTTCTTCCTGCTTCGCCTGCTTTTCTTGTGCGGCTTCAGCCTCGGCTTTTGCCTGTGCTGCAGCCATTTCTTCGGCTTTTTTCTTCAGCATTTCGTAGGCCGATTCGCGGTCCACGACTTCGTCATAACGTCCCTTGTAAGGCGAGCGTGCCAACTGTTCTTTACGTTCCTCATCGGTAAGCGGGCCGATGCGCGATTCCGGCGGACAGATCAGTACCTGCTGCACCATGGTCGGTTTGCCTTTTTCATCCAGCACCGACACCAGCGCTTCACCCAGACCCAGCTCGGTAATCACCGTGGCGGTATCGAGCTCGGGGTTTTGCCTGAAAGTTTGCGCCGCGGTCCGCACTGCTTTTTGATCTTTGGGAGTGAATGCACGCAGTGCATGCTGAATGCGCATGCCGAGCTGGCCAAGCACATCCTCCGGTACATCAAGCGGGCTCTGGGTAACGAAATACACCCCGACACCTTTTGAGCGTATCAGCCGCACCACCTGTTCGATCTTGTCGATCAGTGCACCCGGTGCATCGTCGAACAATAAATGCGCTTCATCAAAAAACATGACGAACTTCGGCCGGTCGGCGTCGCCCACCTCGGGCAGGTTTTCAAACAGCTCGGCCAGCAGCCAGAGCAAAAACGTGGCGTATAAACGCGGCGAGGTCTGCACCAGTTTGGTCGCGTCCATCACGTTGATAATGCCGTTGCCGGAAAAATCTGTACGCATCAGGTCTTCGAGCTTGACCGCGGGCTCGTTGAAAAAGAATTCCGCACCCTGCTCTTCCAGTACCAGTAAATTGCGCTGGATGGCACCGATACTGGCTGACGAAATATTGCCATAATCAGTTTTTAATTCAGATGCATTTTCCGCCATCCATGACAACATCGAACGCAGGTCTTTCAAATCCAGTAACAACATGCCGTTGTCGTCGGCAAATTTGAAACACGCGTACAGCACCCCGGTCTGGGTGTCATTCAAATCCATCAGGTTTGATAACAGCAGCGGCCCCATTTCAGAAATCGTGGTACGCAAGGGATGCCCCTGCTTGCCGAACAGGTCCCAGAACACCACCGGTGAAGCCCGTAACTGGAAATTTTCAACCGGAATTTTCTGCACACGTTCGTCAATTTTCGGATGCGGTTTACCGGGTTGCGCCAGGCCGGAGAGGTCGCCCTTGATGTCAGCGAGAAACACCGGCACGCCCATGCGCGAAAAGTTTTCTGCCAGGATCTGCAAGGTCACGGTTTTACCAGTACCGGTCGCACCCGCAATCAAACCGTGACGGTTTGCCATGCGCGCTGTCATGCGCAGCTGCGTGCCTGAATAGCCACCGATTAATAATTGTGGCGCGTCACTCTTTGCATCACTCATGCGCAATTCTCCAGGAATTTTTACCGCGATTAGTCAAGTACGTGTGACACCAGGCCATCAGCCAGTTTCGGCTCGAACCAGGTCGACTTTGGCGGCATCACTTCATTTGCGTCTGCCACTGCCATCAGTGCTTCCATGCTGGTGGGGAAAAGCGAAAACGCGATGGCCATATCACCACTGTTAACGCGTTTCTCAAGTTCTTTCAGGCCACGTATGCCACCGACAAAATCAATCCGGTTGTCGGTGCGCGGATCCGATATCCCCAGCAACGGTTCGATCAGGTTATCCGCCAGCAACGATACGTCGAGACGCTTCACCGGGTCAGCCGGAATTAAATCAGGATTGATGTTCAGACGGTACCACTGGCCATCAACATACATGCCAAACTCGGCTTCATGTGTTGGCGATACAGCAGCGTTTTCAGGTTTGATGCTGAACGATTTTTTAATTTTGGCCAGCAGTGCATCCATGCTCAAGCCGTTGAGGTCAGTAATCACG
>JBATHJ010000053.1:0-3376 GCA_049666625.1 Gammaproteobacteria bacterium
GACCATGAATTGCTCGGCCAAGCCATGGACAAGCTCAAACTATCGGCGCGCGCCTACCACCGCATACTCAAACTGGCGCGAACCATCGCCGATGTGGCGCAAGCAGAGCACATCACAACGGCGCATCTCACCGAGGCCATCAGCTATCGCAGCCATGACCGCTTCACCCGTTGAACAACCATACGTAATGGTATGTGCACGCAAATTAAAACAATAACGCACAAGCCTGATAGACTATGCCCCTGCATGAAGCAGTTACGCGCCCGTAGCTCAGTTGGATAGAGTGTTGGCCTCCGAAGCCAAAGGTCGGTGGTTCGAATCCACTCGGGCGCGCCATCCATAATGAACCCGCGTTAGCGGGTTTTTTTATGGGTGGTGTGCCCGAGTGATTTGGTTCGAACCACTGTTCGACTAAATTTGTCAGGAACAAATTTGAACGTGCGCAGCACGGCCCGTAGGGCGGAGGGCAGGAAGCCCGAAGTACTAAATTTGTCAGGAACAACAGAACGCACTCTATGATACTGGCCCGAAGGGCGGAGGGCAGGAAGCCCGAAGGGCGGAGGGCAGGAAGCCCGAAGTACTAAAATCGCCGGGAGCGATTTTGAACGCACGAAGTGCGGCCCGAAGGGTGAGGCCCATGGACGGGCCGAATAATCCACTCGGGCGCGCCACCCATAATGAACCCGCAACAGCGGGGTTTTTTGTGACTGGTGCGCCCGAGTGCCATGGTTCGAACCACTGTTCGACTAAATTTGTCAGGAACAAATTTGAACGCACGAAGTGCGGCCCGAAGGGCGGAGGGCAGGAAGCCCGAAGTACTAAATTTGTCAGGAACAACAGAACGCACTCTATGATACTGGCCCGAAGGGCGAGCCCCAGGGATGGGGCGAGTAATCCAGAGGACGCGCCATCCGACTGACTATAGATATGTCTGGCACCGGGGTGATGTAATATCAATTTAGTCCATCAACTGCAGTTGTAAATCCGGGCCCCCGTGTAACCAGAACGAAGTGTCGCCGATTTCTCGCAACCAGTGCTGTCGAATCACAGGATTATGTTGCACGCGTGAATCACCCCAGTAACCTTCATTATAAGGTGTCGACCATTTTGCCTGTGAATTCCAGTCGGCGTTGATGTAAGCGACAGCGCGAATGACATCTGCATTGGCATGAATGTAACTAAAAAAAGGCGCAAACCATGCATCCCATATTTGCGAAGAAGTCTGGCTCTTCGTGTCGCTTCCCGCAGCACCGTCCAGTAATACAGAAATATTCGATTTTGTCATCCGGGTTAAATCAAAACCCTGTGGTGCAGCTTCGGCAATCATCACCGGCTTCGATTGTCTGCGCGCGAAACTAATCACTTCATTCGCAAGGCTTGTTTGATCTGGCGCCGGTTGAGGCACGCTACCCGGTGAAAGAAACCACGACAACCCCATCCAGTCGACATACTCATCACCGGGATACCAGTCCATAATATTTTCGTGCCGGCCTTCAACGATATCATCCACCGGCGATGCACTCGCCTGCCAGACATAGGCGACATTCGTCACTCCCTGCTCACGCATGACATCTACAATGCGCCGGTAAGCATAAATATAACTGCTGTATTTTTCATAGCCCCTGTTCCAGGCACCATCAAACTCGTAACCGATGCGTAAATACACCTGCTTTTGTATCGATTTACAAAACCTGGCGAGGCGGCGGATATTGGCATCATAGGCGCCGACGCCTATATCGGCCAGCCCGCCTTGCGCCCACACAGTGCTGGCATCGCCCTCTGCAATATTCAAACCTATAACCAATGATGCACCTGGATATGACACCGCAGCCGAATGTGCGCTTAACGGACCTGCGCCCCAGTTCACATTATTACTGTACGCATCACCATCGACATCCTGCCCCAGCGCACCATAAGCAGGGAATGACTCACTGAGTAAACTGTAAAATGAAATGTATGTGGTAATGCCGCCGGGCACAGGAAAATAGGCAGACTCGACATAATCCGTAACAGAGGTTAAATCCTGGCCGATGATAAGCAGCACTTTATTATTTAACGGTAATAGCTTTGCGCTGAGCCCCTCGTTTATTGCCCCAGGCTGAGGCTTTGGTGGCGCATGGAAAGTCTTAATCGGGAGATGGTTTGTACAGGCGCACAGTGCCAGCAAAAACACGGCTGGCAGTATGTGTTTAAGCAGCATATACCACCCCCCGACGCGCTATCAGGAATCTCATATCGCCACCCAGGTAGCCGCGTACAATTTTGTTGCAAGCTGTGGTGCGATAGTCGAAAATCATTTTTAAGGACGGCTCACTATATTTTCTGTTTATTGCACTGTACGCGACAATGATCAATGCTGGCTAGCGTTAAATAGCTCACAAAAAACAACACGTTACGAATGTTTCATGAATCGCCTGGTGTGTTTACATTACAGCCCCGAAGCACCTGCGCTCAGAAGCGTCCGAGAAACACAAACTGGCCTGCCCACTCGAACCATTTGTTACCTTAGAACACACGATCTATTACTTCTGGAGAAACACTATGCGGGTTGCGCTTTACGATAAACAGTCCGGTTCACTGCAGTCCGGCGGCGTTGAACTACTGGACAGCTGGCAAAAAAATCCGCAGCAACTGGTCTGGCTCGACCTGGACGGCAGCCAGCCTGCAGAAGAGAAACGACTGCTACACGAAACTTTCCATATCCACCCGCTCGCGGTCTCCGATGCGACCAATGGCCGCCATCCGCCCAAATATGAAGTTTTCGACCGTTATACATTTATATTACTTAAAGGCCTGAGTGAGCACACCGAGAACCTGGAGTACAGCACCTTACAGCTCGCCATGTTATGCGGCGATAATTTTCTGGTGACCCGACATTCAGCGAATTCGCCCAGCATCGACCTGGTGTGGGAGAATTACCAGAAACACCCAGAGTTATTCGCGACTGGCATGGGTAGCATCGTGCTTACTATTTCTCGCACCCTGGTGAACCGATTCACCAACCTGATTCTCAATCTTGAACCGCGCCTCGACATGCTCGAAGATGAAATGATGGACAACCCGAACGATGACATTCTTACCGAGCTGATCGGATACAAGGGCAACCTTACAAAATTACGCCGGATATTTTCTTATCACCGGCGCATATTCCAGGAATTGCAGGAAATTTCTACCCCGGGCATTCCCGACGAACTTACCCATAGCATCAATGACGTCTACGAACACCAGGAACGCGTCAGCAGTTTGACCCAACTGTATTACGAACTCGCCAGTGATCTCATCGATGGTTATATTTCTCTTGCATCGCACCGACTCAACCAGATCATGAAAGTGCTTACCATCATTACCGCTATTTTTGTCCCGATCACTTTTATCG
>JBATHJ010000054.1:0-1914 GCA_049666625.1 Gammaproteobacteria bacterium
GCGAAAGTCGAAGGCCACGCGAGCAATCTCACCGGGCAGCTCAAAGGACTGGAGTTCCGTGAAATCAGGGAAGGCAATGCCATTTACTACCTGGCCGAATCCAAAATCAGCGATGGCGAGTTTCTCAAATTTGAGCTCAAGGTGACCCCTGAGGGCGAAACCGAACCGGCCCGCCTGCGTTTCGATAAACGCTTCTTTACTTACTGAGGCAGGCGCCAGGCGTCCATGCTGGTTTCCCCGACGCGGTGACCCAGCAAAACCACGTAGCCATAGTGGCGTGATTCACTATCACCGCTGAATTCGAAGGTATACAAACGGCAGAGCTCAACGTTGCCGTTTTCATTTCGGCGCAGCCAGAGTCGCTGCCGGCTGACCGAGCTGTCCAGCAGTTGCACTTCTGCGTTCTCGCACATCTGGCGGCAACGATGTGCAGCAATCTCGTTACAGCGCGTCGTATCCCACCAGTACCACAGTGCTGCCGATAATGACAAAATAAGCCCGATATCCAGCAACATACTCAGACCATTCGCCGCAGGCAATCATAGATATATCTCGCTATTACCATCATCAATCGTTTTCCGCTAGAATCGCGCTTACTTTAACCCTTTCACCGGATATGTATATGCTCGCAGACCCAAAACCCTTCACCAGGCAGAGCTCGTATAATTATGACGAGTTGCTGGACTGTGGGCACGGTAAGCTGTTCGGCCCGGGTAACGCACAGTTACCGACCCCCAACATGCTGATGTTTGACCGCGTGGTCAACATTGCCGACCATGGCGGCGAGTATGGCAAGGGCGAGATTTTCGCCGAGCTGGATATCCGCCCTGACCTCTGGTTTTTCGATTGCCATTTCAAGGGCGACCCGGTAATGCCCGGCTGCCTTGGCCTCGATGCCATGTGGCAGCTGGTCGGCTTTTACCTCGGCTGGTGCGGTCACCCCGGTCGTGGCCGCGCCCTCGGTGTGGGTGAAGTCAAATTCACCGGCCAGGTATTGCCCAGTGCTACCACGGTCAGTTACAACATAAATATCAAGCGGGTTATCGCGCGCGACCTGATCCTGGGCATCGCCGATGGCAGGGTGTCTGTCGATAACCGCACCATCTACACCGCCAAAAACCTGCGGGTAGGATTATTTTCATCTACTGATAATTTCTAAGGTCGAGTCATGAAACGCGTTGTTGTCACTGGTATTGGTATTGTCTCCTGTCTTGGCAATGACCAGTCCGCAGTACTGGAATCCCTGCAAGAGGGCCGCTCTGGAATACGATTTCAGCAAACTTATGCTGATATGGGCATGCGCAGTCATGTTGCCGGCAGCATTGAGATTAATCTTGATGAGCACATCGACCGCAAGGTCAAACGCTTCATGGGCGATGCCGCCGCATTCGCCTACATCGCGATGCAACAGGCCGTAGCCGACGCAAAACTCGACCCGGAAGCACTCGCAGATCCCAGGATCGGGCTGATTATGGGCTCGGGCGGGGCGTCCTCCGCCAACCAGGTCGAAGCTGCCGATATTTTACGCAGCCGCGGCTTGCGCAAGGTCGGCCCCTACATGGTGCCGCGCACCATGGCGAGCACGGTCTCCGCCTGCCTCGCGACCCCGTTCAAGATCAAGGGCGTCAATTATTCCATCAGCTCTGCCTGCGCCACCAGCACGCACTGTATCGGTAATGCCTACGAGCTGATCCAGATGGGCAAACAGGACATTATTTTTGCCGGCGGTGGTGAAGAAGAACACTGGTCATTGAGCATGCTGTTCGATGCCATGGGCGCACTCTCGACTAAATATAACGACACCCCGGAAAAAGCCTCGCGCACCTATGACACCGAGCGTGATGGCTTTGTGATAGCCGGTGGCGGTGGCGTGGTGGTGCTCGAAGAACTCGAACATGCGCTGCAACGCGGTGC
>JBATHJ010000055.1:0-2479 GCA_049666625.1 Gammaproteobacteria bacterium
TGGTCGAAGAAGCTGCCGCGGCGAGCGAATCGATGAGCAAACAGGCACTCAATCTCAATGAGCTGGTGAGTTTTTTCACCACTGACAAATCTGTCAGCCAGAGCGCCGCGAATGATCGGCGTTCACAACAACGCCCGTGGAACGAAAAGGCCACCACACTGGAACCGGTCAAAATGCCTCCGCCCGCCGCGCACCAGGCCACCGGCACGGATGACAGTGAATGGCAGGAGTTTTAGCCTGGCGGGGCTAATCTGACACTGCGTTATATCGATTGCCGGCATTAAATTAAAGACTGCATCCAGACAAACCGATATATAGAGTGCGCCAATGAAGTAACGCACACCCGGCCCGGCGGGGCTGTGCCATGGTCGCTGCCTGAACTGGGCGGTAGATTTACGATTTAGCTGACAGGAGCCGCATGATGAAAACAGATACAACAAGCGCCAGCGCGACCCGTAAAAAGTCCAGCAGAATCACGCTGGCTAACAACCAGGGCATCAGTGTCGTTAACAAGTTGCGTGACAGGCTCATCAAGTGTGTCGCCAAAGACGCCGATGTAAATCTATACGCAAGCAAAGTCGAAACTATCGATACTGCCAGCCTGCAACTGCTTCTGGCTTTTGTGCGCGAAATCGAGAACAAGGGCCATAGTGTGAAATGGCATTCACCCTCCGAGCCGTTACTAAATACAGCCAGCCTGACCGGCATGGAAAATGAACTCCTGTTGCCTGCAGCGACTGGATAGCAAAAAGCCATAAATGTATCAATGACCAGTCAACACATAACAAAAGACAGGATTGACCTTTCACATGCCAGCCAGTGACAAAAATTTATTTAACCTGACAGACACGCAGGAAACTGCGCAATCCCTGGAACTTGCCATCGCCCAGATCGATATGGCACTCAGGGAAGCCGACAATTCAGTGACCGAATTAATGGATGCAATGTCGACCATGTCCTGCACTGTAACGACAATCGAAAAGACACTTGCCGCGCTTAGCAAAGAAAGTAATAACGCAGATACCATCGACATCATGAATACTGAATGCGCACATGCCAATGAAGCCATGGCAAAAGCCATTATGGCATTTCAGTTTTATGATCGTTTAACCCAGCGATTTCAGCATGTACATGAAAACCTGCTTGCAGTCGCAAACGTGATCCGGGCACCCGGCTCCGAACACCCTGCTCTGTGGCGAAACTTGCGCGATAAAATCAGCTCAGTCTACTCGCTTGAGCAGGAACAGTGCCTGCTCCAGACTTTTAATTCATCCAAGACACAAACGAACAATAACAATAGTCAAACATTGCACTACGCCTGCGATGATATAGAGCTTTTCTGATACGGCCATGAGCAACCCAGGCACGCATGAAATTGACCAGTCGGCTTCAATACTGGCACATACTTTCGAATACTCCGATGCTGACTTTCAATGCCTGCAAAAACTGGTTGCGCATCACACCGGTATTTCCCTGTCTGACAGCAAACGCGACCTGGTGTATGGCCGCCTGTCAAAACGCCTGCGCAGCCTCGGCTTTGAACGCTTTGACCAGTACATCGCATTATTAAATAACGACCCGGATGCAGAGCTTGAACATTTCACCAATGCCATCACGACCAATCTCACATCTTTTTTCCGCGAAAAACATCATTTTGAATATCTCGCAGAACACATAGTCCCTGTGCTGCTGGACAGGTATCGCACAACCGGGCGCATACGCATCTGGTCTGCCGGCTGCTCGACCGGTGAAGAACCCTATTCACTGGCGATGACACTCAGAGAGACCATAGCGGATATAGACAAGCTTGATATACGTATTCTAGCCACAGATCTTGATAGCAACGTGGTGCGAACAGCCGCGAACGGTATTTATCCATTATCGAGCATCAAGGGGCTGGACAAACAATACTGTCGACGCTGGCTCCGACGTGGCACAGGGTCGCATGAGGGCATGGCCCGGGTCATACCAGAAATACAAAACCTGGTTGCATTTCGTCAACTAAACCTGATGCAGGAGTGGCCCATGCAGGGCCCGTTTGACGTGATCTTCTGTCGCAATGTGGTGATTTATTTTGACAAGGAAACTCAACGCAGGCTGTTTGATCGCTTCGCAAACATAATGCATACCGATGGCCACCTGATTATTGGTCATTCTGAAACACTCAATTCGTGTTGTGACCGGTTTAAATTAATCGATAAAACCATTTATAAAAGGACGTACTAATGAGTGCGCCTTCAGTTAACTCGCCAGAAAATGAAAGGCCACAGCGCCCACCTGCACTGGCTGGATTTGAGCACATCAAACACTACTGGGATTCGCAACATGCCATTTATACCGTGCGCATTATGCCAGGCGAATTTTATGTCTCAACCACCAATGAAATGATCACTACCGTGCTTGGCTCATGCGTATCCGCCTGCATACGCGACACTAAAACCGGTGTCGGCGGCATGAACCATTTTATGTTACCCGAGGG
>JBATHJ010000056.1:0-3773 GCA_049666625.1 Gammaproteobacteria bacterium
ATAAGTCTGGGTACTTCAGTGTTATTAGCCTGAAAAAGTTGATGATAACGTATTTTAGGTCGTATCTTGCTGACTTGAATTGACTGCCAGTGCGGTGAAATGAGTGTCTGTAATTGGCCTGCAAACACCATCGGGCTATTATGTCGATGACTTGCTCAAAGGCCGCTTATCGATCCATAACGGTCATTCAGTCCTGCCTGTCATCATCTTCAGGGAATCACCTATATTAATAGAATCGGGTTATCCCTGTTAAAGGGGTGGTTCGGGTCTTTATCTGATGTGTACTCATCGCCAAATATCGGCTTATTTCTAGCTCACTTCGTTTATGTGTAATTCCAGAACATGGTTACTATTTGTACCGGCATTATGAGATGATAGGGGTCATCATCAGGGCAGAAGCCGCTTTAGTGTGTGGCTTTTTTTGTCCAGTTAAACCCTGCGATCTTCATTCGCATAACTGCTCATTCTGAAGGTATCAAATTGAATAAAATCATTATGATTAAACTCGGGTTCGCTACTGGCGCATTACTGTTGTGTGGCGGTCAAATTAGCTTGTTACATGCGGCAGAATTTTCTCAGCAGTCGCCCATCGTTTACGATGGCACCAACAGGACTTATGAAACACCGCCCGTGGGTGGCTGGGAAGGGGTGCTCGAGAAAGAAGAAGCCGAGCTGCAGCGAACGCTTGCGGGCCAGGACAACGTGAATAACGAGCCACAAAATGACAACGCATGGAATGTGCCGCAGCCAAAGCAGCGCGAAGAGTATTCCGCGCCACGAAATACGCAGGGCTATGGCGCGCAGGGCAATCCTTACAATGTGCCGCAAAAAGACATTACCTGGGATGTGCCTGAGCAATATGGCAGTCAAGGTGATTTTTATAATGTCCAGAAACCTGAATGGAACTACCCCACACCGGGTGGCAGCTACGATGCTCAAAAACAGGATAACGCATGGGCTGTGCCGCAGCCTGCGCAGGGCGGCTTTTTCTCTGCACCGCAAAATGTGCCCGCCGCTACTATACAGAGTAATACTTACAATACGGCTCAGCAAAACACAGCATGGGATGCGCCGCAGTCACCGCCGAGCGGATATTACGCCGCACCACAAAATGCGCCCGCGGCTGCTACACCAGGTAATACTTACAACGTGCCACAGCAAAACAAAGCCTGGGATGCGCCACAGTCACCGCCGATCGGATATTACGCCGCACCCCAAAATGCGCCCGCCACTGCTACACAAGGTAATACTTACAACGTGCCAGAGAAAAATAAAGCCTGGAATATGCCGCAGTCAGCGCCGAGCAGCTATTACGCCGCACCCCAAAATGCGCCCGCCACTGCTACACCAGGTAATACTTACAACGTACCACAGCAATATAAAGCCTGGGGTACGCAACAGCCTTATACCAATCAGCCTGATGTATATTCCTCGTCTAAAAATGCACAGCAGGCTGTAAGGCAAAACCCTGCTGCACAGAGTGGTGCAAACACAATGCAGCAGCAAAATTATGCGCGACAAGTTCCGCAGGCACAGGGTCAGCAACCACAGTCACAACAGACCCAGCCACAACAGGTCCAGACACAACAGTACAGGTCACAACAATCCCAGGCTATGTCGCCTGCGAATAAATTGCAGCAAACAAATCAAGCGGTGAATATTGCAGAGCCCAGGCCGTATGATATGCCACAGCAGCAGACCTGGGATAACACGCAGGTGACGCAGGGGATCTGGGACCAGCGCATGATGGGCGTGCCTGGTTATGGGCGAGGCCCGGGCTATGCTGGCCCTGGCTATGGCGGTCGTAGAAATAGCGCACCTGGCTTTGGCGGGTCTGGTTTTAATGGGCCGTGGAATAACGGTTCGTGGGGCGGCCCCTGGAACAATGGCAATTCCAGCCGGGGTTTTATGCCCTGGGGTGGTCGTAACTAAGGCACTGCGCATTACCACCCGGTATGCACGACACGGTGTGCTAGCACTTAAACCGGTTAACTACGCACGCATAAAAAAGCCCCGAATGCTCGGGGCTTTTTTATTTTGATGGCGAGTGACGATCAGGCTGTAAGCGTCCGTCGCCTGCCAACTGCGATCAGGCCTGCGAGCCCGCTCAGCATTAACACGAGTGCGCCCGGTATCGGTACTTCAGGCACAAACACTTCGGTGCCGACATTTATCCTGAAGTCTTTCTTGGCGATCGAGGCGATGGTCGATGTTTCGCTAATCGCACCGAGGTTGTTGTCCAGCACAATATCAAGCCGGGTTGCGCCGGCGTTGTATAAAACACCTGCAGCGTTCAATGCTGCGTTGACATCATAAGTCAGGCTAAGGCCCCAGGGCGTACCGGCATCGCTGCCGTTACCCAGATTGTCACCGCCGGACGCACTGGCACCAGACAGTAAAACGGGGCTTGCCAGTGCAACACCGTCAATTTCTGATACCGAGACATGGCTGACACTCAGTGCATAGAAGATGCCGGTGGCTGCCGTGCCAGTGCCAAACAGAACGTAATCGCCGCTTTCATTAAAGGTGAAGCTGGTGATTGCGTTTCCCGGCTGACCACGTAGCATGAAGTTCAGCTGGCCATCAGTCAGGTCTGAACTACCGCCGCCCGCCGAGGCGGCAAAGCCTTTCGGGTCAAAGTCCAGCAGGTTGCCGGTGATGTTCGGGCTATAAAACAAGGGTTCGGTATCACCGGCTGTATTGGCAGTTTCAGTTACGTCGATATACATCACCGTTGTGCCGTTGAAGTCGCCGTAATTAATCGGTGCTGCCTGGCTGGCTGTAAAAGGATACGCAGCCAGAATCACCGTAAGCGCGAGTACTGCGCGTGCAAATTGAAGACTGTTTTTGTTCATTTGATAACGCCTCCGTAGCGTATTTACGCGTTGTAAATTACGCAGTGAGATGTTTTCGGCGGCTGACAGCAGTCAGGCCGATCAGGCCAGACGCGAATAACCAGGCGGCTGCAGGCACGGGGACGGCGCTTACATTGGTAATCGGGTTTTCAATTAAGCCATCTCGATTCGGTGGAAACGCCTCGGTGATGACTTCTAACTTGAAGTCCTTTTTAGCTATCAGGGCAAGAGATGAGGGCTCGCTGATCGCACCAAGAATATTATCCAGTGCGACGTCGAGCCGGGTAGCGCCGCCGTTGAATGAAACGCCAGCGTTTGTCAGGGCCGCATTTACATCGACGGACAGGCTAAGGCCCCATGGTGATGCAGCACCGCTGTTGTTTGCAAGATCAAGTGAGAAGGAAGCGCTTGAGCTAGATAGTTTAAGCGGGTTTGCGAGCGCAACACCGTCAACTTCCAGTACCGAAACGTAGCTGAAACTCGCTGCAGCCAGAACGCTTGTTACCGCTGAGCCTGTGCCAAACAGGGTGTAGTCACCGCTTTCGCTGATAATGACAGAGTTAATCGCAGAGCCGGCAATGCTGCGCAACATAAAGTTGAGCTGGCCGTCGGTTATATCAACACCGCCACCGCCTGCCGAGGCAGCAAACCCTTTCGGATTAAAGTCCAGGGTATTACCGGTGACGGTCGGTGACGAAAACAGGGGTTCGGTATCACCGGGGGTGTTGGCGGTTTCAGTTACATCGAGATACATCACCGAGGTGCCGCTGAAGTCACCGTAATTAATGGGTGCTGCGTGGCTTGCGGAAAAAAACAGGGCCAGCAATAGTAAAGAAACAGGACGAACGAGTTGTTTAATAGAAAGTTTGTTTTGGAACATTTTAAATCTCCTCCGACATTCAATGTGCGGAATAGACA
>JBATHJ010000057.1:0-3839 GCA_049666625.1 Gammaproteobacteria bacterium
ACACAGAGTTAATAAGCTTAATAATTGGCCGCAAATGAACGCGAATAACGCGAATGTAAAACCTGATTTGTCATTTTGATGCCACTGAGGCTCAAGATACTTCGCAAAAACAACTCAGGATAAAAGCACTAAAAGTGATTTTATTTATTCGCGTTCATTTGCGTTCATTTGCGGCAAATAATTATTTTAACTCTGTGTTCTCTGTGCCCTCTGTGGCAAAGTTTTTCAGGAAGAACAACTCACTGACAACGATTCAGCCCAGTCGGGCGGGTGCCCGGCATAGTCTTCAAACTCGGGCTGTTCATCATAGGGATTTGACAGGCAGCGCATCAGCCGCTCGATTTCTGAATAGTCCCGGTCTTCACTGGCCTTGCGGATCGCCACTTCTGCCATGTAATTGCGCAGAATGTATTTCGGGTTTTCCTGTTTCATGTAAACACTGCGTTCAGCGTCAATACTGTCTTCGTCTGCCAGGCGTTGCTGGTAGTCCTCTAGCCAGTTATCCGCTGCTTCGCGGTCGACAAACAGGTCACGCACAGCGGTATCTCGCGTATGGGTGTCTTCTATCGACAGGGCACGAAAACACAGGGTGAAATCCACCCGGTTTGCCTGCATGATATCGAGCAATTTCTGGACCAGCTGCTGGTCATGTTCCATGGCATCGAGCAAACCGAGTTTTGCGCGCATGTTCGCCGCGTAAAAAGTCATGAACTGTGGCTGGTACTGCTGCAATTCATGTTTTGCGATTTCGACCGCGGCATCGGTGTTTTCATCCAGCAGCGGCAGCATCGCCTGTGCCAGGCAGCTGAGATTAAACAGGCCAACTTCCGGCTGTTTTTCAAATGCATAACGGCCATGATGATCCGAGTGATTACAGATAAAACCAGGATCGTACTGTTCCATAAATCCAAACGGGCCGTAGTCGAGGGTGATTCCGTGAATGGACATATTGTCACTGTTCATCACGCCGTGCGAAAACCCGACCGCCTGCCATTGCGCTATCAGGCTGGCGGTGCTGCGCACTGCATGCGCAAGCAATGCCTGGTATGGATTCTCAGCCTGCAGTAATTCCGGGAAGTGCGTTTGCACGACGTACTCGCCTAGCGTTTTCAAGTCATCATAACGCTGGCTGTAAAAATAATACTCAAAACTTCCAAATCGAATATGGCTGGGCGCCATGCGCAACAGCATGGCGCCGGTTTCGATGTTTTCACGATAGACTTCTTCGTCGCTACCGCTGATGAACAGGGCATGCGTGGTCGGCACGCCGAGAGCATGCATTGCATGGCTGCAGAGGTATTCACGAATAGTCGAGCGCAATACCGCGCGACCATCACCATCACGCGAATACAGGGTGAGTCCCGCACCCTTGAGCTGCAAATCCCACAGACTGCCATCATGGTTCCTGACCTGTGATAACAGGATGGCGCGACCGTCACCCAGTCGCGGCACCAGGTGCCCGAACTGGTGCCCGGCATAACACAGCGCTACCGGGTCAATCCCGGGCAGGGCTTTTGCGCCAGTGAGTAGATCCAGGAAATCAGAACGCTGCGCCTGCGCTGGATCCAGCTTGATGAGTTCAGCCGCAGTGTTATTAAAGTGCACCAGGTGCTGGTGTTTTAACGGCCGTGGCGTGTGTCGGGAAAAAGCGATCTCGGGCAAGCCGAGATAACTGTTTTCCAGCTGAAGTTGTTCAAGTGTGAGTTTCGGTACGGTTTTCATTCCCGCCACTCTACACCAGACTCAGCGTTTGATACGCGCAACAAACCTAATGATTTAGGCCGTTTGCGTATGCATCCGGCTGTTAACCATAGAGGCAAAGATAAGCCGTGTCCTCGGATATTTTCAGATTGAATGCACTGTTGGCGGGCACCTTGAAAGTGTCGCCAGCCGCGTAGTGGTTCCAGTCCTCGCTGCCGGGAAGCTGAATATCCATGGCACCACTGACGATGGTGACAGCTTCTTTTTCCGCAGTATTAAAAGTATAGGCCCCCGGCGCCATGACGCCGACAGTCGCGGGCAGGGTAGACGTATTAAAGGCGATTGATTTAACTTTGCCATCGAAATATTCATTCACTTTGAACATACTGCGTACCCGTTGGAAATTAAAACTACGCGGATATTACACCAGCTACACCGGAACATTACAGGCGATAATGCGCGGTTAAGAGGGCCCGTGGCCATTCGCAAGCTGGCGAATATACATCACGATTTGCCATATCTCAGTCTGACTCAGCTGATTGAAGCCAGGCATGCTGGTCCCCGTCGAACCGTTCTGAATAATCCAGAACAACTGGCCGTCAGGCACGTTATTAATCGTCTGCGCACAGGTGAAATTTCGCGGTGGTGGCTCAAACATGGCCGACATCGGGCCCTTACCGTCACCCTTGCGACCATGGCATTGCGCGCAGGAGACAGGTTTGATGCCGGACTGGTAGAGTTTTTCACCCGCGGCGATATTTGCATTGTTTGCGACGACAGCATTAGTCATTTCAAGAAATGACTGTGGTGCTTTACCGGTAAAGCGTGGTTGCGGGCAGTTATCCAGCTGTGCGTTACTCTCAACACCCGCACAGCCAGCAAGTACGACCATCAACATCGTAAAAACGAGCGAAGACCTCATTAATAAACACTCCAGCATGGCGGCGCCAGTATGGCCAACAGATCTAATTCGGGTGGTGAGATATATATCAATCGATATCAGTCGGCAATGTAATATTTACGAGTGATCGCGCGTTTACTTTTTAGTCAGCTTTTGCGCTTCACGGGAAAATTCGCGCACATAGCTCACCAGCTGCCAGATCTCATTATCATTCAGTTTATTGAATGCCGGCATACTGGTACCGATCGATCCGTTTTTGATTATCCAGTAGAGCTGTCCGTCAGGTATCGAGGTCATGGTCTGCGCACAGGTGAAGTTGCGCGGTGAGGGATCAAACATTTTGGCCATCGGGCCGTTACCATCGCCGCGCGTGCCATGGCACTGGGCGCAGGCGACTGGATCGGCTGAATTCTGGAACAGTTCTTCACCGGCGTTGATCGTTTCGCGGTCTGGCGCAAGTGGATTAAGCTTTGATGCGATATACGCTGACGCCATCTCGGTGTCGCGTGGCTGCGGACACAGGCCGCTGCTATCACTGCGGTTATCCGAACCCATGCAACCCGCTAAACCAATAGCAGCTACGCCTGACACTACTGCCATCAAGGCGACCAATGATGTACTTCTGCTCAACGTCTTCATGCATCAACTTTCACATTAGAAAGGTTCATTCTCAATGATGCAGGTCAGATTTAGTGTGACCAGGGTCACATAACGCCACAGTGATGTGACGCACATCTCATTTTATCGCCCGGGATGTTGCGCCGGGTGGCGCGCAGGCACTACTCCTTCAGTTCGACCAGCAACTGGCCTTCCTCAACGCTGATGTGCTCGACACCGTCAGCAAATGCTTTCCAGAAGCCGGCTTCGTTGCCAAACTCCTGTACCAGGTCGATATTTTTCAGCCCGCCCAGCCAGGCATTAGGCATCGGCACGCCCATAATGCTCAGGCCTTTGAGCACCACCACCGGGCGTGCATCGCGATAGGCAAATTCAACCCCGGCCTTGAATTTAAGCGTCTTGCCGCCGAACACGGGAAAATCTTCATCCATCGGTACCAGCAATTTTGCGCTCACCAGGTTTTCGGACAGGTCCAGCGCGAACTTACGTGCCAGGTCAGTATTGCTGGCGACCAGGGCGTTGAGTTCTTTCTCGCTGAATGCCACCTTGCGTTCAGCGCCCAGTTCAGAATATTTCTCGGGATTGAGTCGGCCCGTGGAATCGAATTCAAGTGCTTCTA
>JBATHJ010000058.1:0-3136 GCA_049666625.1 Gammaproteobacteria bacterium
GTCTGGTGTCCCACGCAAAATGGCGAGGCCGCACTCGAAGCCACGGCCAAAGCCGCCGGACTGCCCGCGGCGCAGTGTGAGGTTTACAAAATCCATCTCGGCGGCGGCTTTGGTCGGCGTGGGGCGGTTCACGATTTTGTTGACCAGGCTGTTGCCATCGCCAAGCAGCTGCCGGGCACACCGGTAAAACTGCTGTGGACCCGCGAAGAAGATATGCAGCACGGTGCATACCACCCGATTACCAAGGCAAAATTGACCGGCGGGCTCAACGACAAGGGTGAGCTGGTTGGCCTGCATGTGCGCATCGCGGGGCAATCGATACTGGCCTCGGTGAATCCCGCCTGGATGCAGAACGGTGTCGACACTTTCACCACCCAGGGGCTGCAGGCCGAGGGCGACCATGCCATTAGTTATAGTGTGCCCAACCTGCTGGTCGAGCACGCGATGCGCAATCCGCCAGTACCACCGGGCTTCTGGCGTGGTGTCAATATCAATCAGAACGCCATCTACCTGGAATGCTTTATAGATGAGCTGGCCCATGCCGCGGGCAAGGATGCGCTCGAATTCCGTCGCAAACTGATGGCTGATCATCCCCAAAGCCTGGCGGTATTAAACGCCGTGGCAGATAAAGCCGGCTGGGGTAAGCCCGCCGCCAAAGGTGTGTATCGCGGGCTGTCGGTGTGCAAGGCATTTGCGAGTTATGTCGCGGCCTGCGCCGAGGTCTCGGTCGATGACAAGGGCAAGCTCAAGGTCGAGCGCATTGTTGCTGCGACCGATCCGGGGTATGCCGTCAACCCACAACAAATCGAGGCCCAGGTCGAAGGTTCGTTCGTGTTCGGTCTGTCGGCATTGCTCTACGGTGAATGCACCATCAAGGGCGGCGCGGTTGAACAGGCAAATTTTGATGACTACCCGTCGATGCTGATTTCGGAAATGCCCAAAGTTGAAGTGATCGTGATGCCGTCGGGCGGATTCTGGGGCGGTATCGGCGAGCCGACCATCGCGGTGGCCGCGCCTGCGGTGCTCAATGCAATTTTTGCCGCCACCGGCAAGCGCATACGCGAGTTCCCGCTGAAGCACGCTGATCTGCGTTCTGCCTGAAACCCCGGCTGAGTGATGACTGACCAGGCGGACGATATCGAAGTCCTCAGCCAGGCCCTGGCCTGGCTCCAGTCCGGCCAGCGGGTGGCGCTGGCAACGGTGGTCAAAACCTGGGGTTCTTCACCGCGTCCACCCGGTTCCCTGCTGGCGATGAACCACGCCGGGCAATTTGTCGGCTCGGTGTCGGGCGGTTGTGTCGAGGAATCGCTGGTGGCGCGTTACCGTGATGGCGAGCTGGCGGGTGGTGAAGCCTCGGCGGCTGCACAGCCAGCTTCGGCACCCACCGTGGTGGATTTCGGTGTCGATTCGCAGCAAGCGTCGCGCATGGGGCTGCCCTGCGGCGGGCGGCTGGAACTGCTGGTTGAAGAACTCACTAGCGCCGAGTCCATCGAGGAAATACTCTCAGGCTTGCGCAACGGCGAACTGGTGACCAGAAAGGTAGATCGGGTGAGTGGACGAGCCAGCCTGCAGCCGGGCGCTGGCAGCATAGAATTTCAGCAGACCGAAACCGAAGTGATCAAAACCTTCGGGCCTGGCTGGCAATTGTTACTCATCGGTGATGGCCAGCTTGCGCGCCACCTTGCCAGCATGGCGCTGCATCTCGATTACCGGGTCATCATTTGTGATCCGCGTGATGGCTTTGCACCTTCCACGACACTCGCCGATGTTCGCTTTAGCCGTGAGATGCCCGATGATGCCGTTAATGCTCTGAGTGACCAGGCACGTACTGCCATCGTCACACTGGCGCATGACCCGCGCCAGGATGACCTCGGGCTGAGTGCCGCGCTGGAGTCGCACGCATTTTACATCGGTGCACTGGGTTCGAATCGATCAGCACAGGCACGGCGTAAACGCCTGCAGCAGATGGGTTACAGTGCAGAGCAGCTCGATCGCATTCATGGCCCGGTGGGTTTGCACATCGGCAGCAAGCGTCCGGCAGAGATTGCAATTTCTATACTGGCGCAGATCACGGCTATCCGAAATGGCATTGCGCAACACGCGCAAAGCAAGCCATGACAGACCCTGTCGGCATCCTGCTCGCCGCCGGTTCAGCAACACGCTTCGGTAGCGCCAAGCTGCTGCACCCGCTGTCAGGTGGTGAGCTCATCGGTGTCGCTGCGGCGCGTGCGTTAATCTCGGCGCTGCCGAATTCACTCGCCGTGGTACAACCGGGTAACCAGGTATTAATAAACGCATTTTCTGACATCGGCCTGCAGGTGGTGGAAAATCCGCTGGCCGAGTCAGGCATGGGGTCCAGCCTGGCCGCAGGTGTTAATGCCGCGTCTGGTGCAGATGGCTGGTTGATCGCGCTGGCCGACATGCCCTGGATTCAGCCTGCAACCATGACGGCGCTGGCTGATCGCCTGAAGCGCGGCGCATCGATGATCGCACCTGTCTACCGGGGGCGGCGAGGCCACCCGGTCGGGTTTTCATCGCGCTGGGGTGAGCAGTTGCGAGGCTTGTCAGGTGACAGGGGTGCGCGCGATTTAATTTCGAATTATCCAGGCGAAGTTGAATTGTTCGACACTGCGGATTCAGGTGTGTTGAAAGATGTTGATCATCCGCATGATCTGAATCGTTGATTTTAGTTTTGATGCTGTCATTATGAGTACGCAGAGACAATTCTGATCGGGCGTGTTGGCCAAATTAACAGGTATACACTCAAATCCGATGCGTTTTATTTTTATACGAGATTAATATAATGAAAAGCAGTAAAGGCAAGTTGCAAAAAGCGGTCACGTATACTGGCTTTGCCAGTTTTTTAGCAGCTATTGCCTGCCTGGTTTTTCTTTATTTAAGACTTGATGGTGCAGGCTGGGACGACCTTGTCTCTGCCAGCCTGATGGCATCGTCGTTCTTTTTTGTGTCCGTGGGGTTTGTGCTGGTTGTCATCGGCAAGTGTGATCTACCCAGTTTTAAAGTGGGCCCGTAGGGCGCAATAACCAGCGGGCATTGCGCCGGAATTTTGCTTCATGGTGCAATGCGCTTCGCTTATTGTACTCTGCGTGTGATTGAGTGGTATCTCACTTGCGGC
>JBATHJ010000059.1:0-1851 GCA_049666625.1 Gammaproteobacteria bacterium
GTCGAAGTGATTCTCACCCGGTTACACGCGGGCGGAAAATTTTCCAACAAGAATTACCAGTTTTCCGGCGGCCTGCATGGCGTCGGTGTTTCGGTGGTGAATGCGCTGTCGGCAAAACTCAATGTTGAAGTGCGCCGCGACGGTGAAGTCTACGCAATGTCGTTCAAGCACGGCAACAAAAGCGGCAAGCTGAAAAAAACCGGCACCGTGGGCAAGCGCAACACCGGCACGCTGATTCATTTCTGGCCGGAAGCGAAATATTTTGATTCGATCAATTTCTCCGTGCCGCGACTCAAACACGTGCTGCGCGCAAAAGCCGTATTGTGTCCCGGCCTGCTGGTCGAATTTCACGAAGAAAAAACCGGCGAGACCGAATCATGGATGTACGAAGGCGGGCTGCAGGATTATCTCGGCGAAAGCCTGTTTGATAAACAATTGCTGCCGGCAGAGCCGTTTACCGGCAACATGAAAGGCAGCAGTGAAGAAGTCGACTGGGCACTGTGCTGGCTGGTCGATGACGGTGAAGTCACCAGTGAGTCGTATGTCAACCTGATTCCCACCGCGCTGGGCGGCACCCATGTCAACGGTTTACGCACCGGGCTGACCGAGGCACTGCGCGAATTTTGCGAATTTCGCAGCCTGTTGCCGCGCGGCGTCAAGCTCAGCCCGGAAGATGTCTGGGAACGCGTATGTTATGTACTTTCGGTCAAACTTGAAGATCCGCAGTTTTCCGGTCAGACCAAGGAGCGCCTGTCGTCACGCGAATGCGCGGCATTTGTTTCCGGCGTAGTGAAAGATGCTTTCAGCCTGTGGCTCAACCAGCACACCGAGGCCGGCGAGGGCATCGCCATGCTGGCGATTGAAAATGCGCAAAAAAGATTACGCGCCGGTAAAAAAGTCATTCGTAAAAAAGTCACCTCTGGCCCGGCACTGCCCGGCAAGCTGGCCGACTGCTCATCGCAGGACCTGACACGTACCGAACTGTTCCTGGTGGAAGGTGATTCTGCCGGCGGTTCGGCCAAGCAGGCGCGCGATCGTGAATTCCAGGCGATCATGCCGCTACGCGGAAAAATCCTGAATACCTGGGAAGTCGAATCAGACCAGGTACTGGCGTCGCAGGAAGTACACGATATTTCGATTGCGATTGGCATCGAGCCCGGCGTTGCGGATCTGAAAGACCTGCGATACGGCAAAATCTGCATTCTTGCCGATGCGGATTCCGACGGTTATCACATCGCGACCCTGTTATGCGCGCTGTTCCTGCGCCATTTCCGCCCGCTGGTCGAAGCCGGTCATGTCTACGCGGCGATGCCGCCGTTGTATCGTATCGATGTCGGCAAGCAGGTGTTTTATGCGCTCGATGACGCCGAAAAACAGGGTGTACTGGATCGCATCGAAGCCGAAAAAATCAAGGGCAAGGTTTCGGTCACGCGCTTCAAGGGCCTGGGTGAAATGAACCCGATGCAATTACGCGTCACCACGCTGGCGCCCGATACCCGCAGACTGGTAAAGCTCACGCTCGACAAGGGCGATGACAGCAACCGCATGCTCGACATGCTGCTGGCAAAAAAACGCGCCGCCGACCGCAAGGCCTGGCTGGAAACCAAGGGCGACCTGGCGATTATTTAAGGACAAAAGCTGAATGCGAAACCACAGAGGCACAGAGGTCACGGAGAAAGGATTTTGGGTTAAAAGCACAAACAAGAGCGAAACCGCAGAGACGCAGAGGTCGCAGAGGAAAGCGTTTTTTTATGGTAGTAACGAAACCAGTAATAGCACTACAGTGAAACTAAGTATGCGGAGAGAGCTTGCTGGAAAAAGCTTTTACAATAAAATTATTTACCTCTGTGT
>JBATHJ010000060.1:0-11749 GCA_049666625.1 Gammaproteobacteria bacterium
CCGTATGAATTTGTCGCGCTGGATTACCTGCTGCACGACATGCGGCTGTTCAAGGGCCGTGAAGAACTGCAGTTAATGCGCAAGGCCGCAAAGATTTCAGTGCAGGCGCATATCAACGCCATGCGCCTGTGCAAACCCGGGGTCAATGAATACCAGCTCGAAGCCGAACTGCTGTATGAATTTAATCGCAACGGCGCCGGCTGGGCGTACCCGTCGATCGTCGGCAGCGGTGCCAACAGCTGTATCCTGCATTACACCGAAAACAATCAGCCACTGCACGCCGGTGACGTGGTACTCATCGATGCCGGTGCGGAATTCGGCAGTTATGCCGCCGACATTACCCGCACCTTCCCGGTAAACGGCCGTTTTACGCCGCCGCAAAAAGAAATCTACGACGTGGTGCTGGAAGCGCAGGAAGCCGCTTTTAAAACCCTCAAGCCCGGCAACCACTGGATCGATCCGCACAATGCCGCGGTAAAAACGCTCACCAGGGGTATGGTCGAACTTGGATTGCTCAAGGGCAAACCGGCCCAGCTCATCAAGGCGGGCGCACACACCCAGTACTACATGCATCGCACCGGCCACTGGCTGGGCATGGATGTGCACGATGTCGGTGATTACAAGGTTGATGATGAATGGCGCCTGCTGGAAAAAGGCATGGTGCTCACGGTCGAGCCTGGCCTCTATGTTGCCGCGGGCAATCGTGGTGCCAAACGCTGGGCCAATATCGGCGTGCGCATCGAGGATGATGTCGCAATTACTAAAGACGGTTTCGAATTGCTGACCAAAGGCCTGCCGCGCACCACCGCGGAAATCGAAGCCGTGATGAACGCCTGAAACCGCCATGCAGGATCGGCATTATGATGTGTTAATCGTCGGTGGCGGCCTGGTGGGTGCCAGCCTGGCCTGCGCCCTGCGCGGCAGTGGTCTGCGCATTGCTATAGTCGAGGCGCATGCACTCAATACCACGGAACAACCCAGTTTTGATGATCGCACTGTCGCGCTGTCCTACGGCAGCCGCTGCATTCTCGACAGCATGGGTCTCTGGCAACAGATTGCATCAAGGGTCGAAGCGATCAAAACCATTCATATCTCTGATCGCGGCCACTTTGGGGTGACTCGATTGCGCCACGATGAAGAGGGCGTAGAAGCACTGGGCTATGTCGCCGAGAACCGTGTGCTTGGCGAAGTACTCTACGCCAGTCTGCAGGCGGATCCTGATGTCGAGCTGTTATGCCCGGCAGAAGTCATATCACTGCAAACAGGCGAGGACAAAGTTATCGCCCAGGTTAAAAATGGGGATGCGCAATCCAGTTTGCACGCCCGGCTGCTGGTGGCGGCGGACGGTGTCAGCTCAGGCGTGCGGCGCCTGTTACAGATCGAAGCCAGTCGCCAGGATTATGCGCAAAGCGCGGTGATTACCAATGTGCGTACCGAGTACGCCCACAACAATATTGCCTACGAGCGTTTCACCGACACCGGCCCGCTGGCGTTTTTACCGATGACGCGCAGCGAGGGCCGGCAGCGCTGCTCCGTGGTGTGGACCGTGCCGCCGCTTCAGGCTGAACAGTTGATGGCGCTGCCGGATGACGCGTTTCTGCAGGCCTTGCAACAACGCTTTGGCTATCGGCTCGGTAACCTGCAGCACATCGGTAAACGCCATGTGTATCCATTAGCCCTGGTCGAAACCACGCAGGTGGTACGTGGCCGTATCGTCGTCGTGGGTAATGCTGCACACACGATTCACCCGGTTGCCGGGCAGGGCTTCAATCTCGCACTGCGCGATATCGCGCTGCTCGCCGAGTTATTGTTCGAAGCGGCGGATGCCGGCGACGAAGCCGTGCTAGAAGCCTATGCCAGCGCGCGCCAGCAGGATGCGCAACGGGTGTATCGATTTACCGATACCCTGGTCAAACTATTTTCCAACCGGTTTCCACCATTGGCGCACGCCCGCGCTGCCGGCCTGTTTGCCGTGGATTTGCTGCCGCCGCTGAAACACGCGCTGGCGAAACAGAGCATGGGGCTGTCGGGGCGGCTGTCACGCCTCGGTCGTGGTCTGCCCACGCGGTCTGATCGCGTATGACAGGCGTTGCCAGTTACGATGTGGTCATTGTCGGCGGTGGCATCGTTGGGTTGACGCTGGCGAATGCGCTCAAGCTGTCAGATCTGCGTATCGCCATCATCGAACAACGCGAACCGCCGGTAGTGACTGCCGATATCGATTTGCGCGTCTCGGCGTTGAACCCGGCATCGCTGGCGGTGTTTGCGCGCAGCGGTGTGCTGCCCGAGTCGATGGCGCGCATCTGTGGCTTTCACCAGATGCACGTCTGGGACAGCACCGGCGCAGGCGCGATTCATTTCGACGCGGCCGAACTGGGGCTCGATACCCTGGGCAGTATTATCGAGAACAGTGTCATCGTTCAGGCACTGCTGGCCGGCATACACGAAGCAGATACCATCGACTGGCTGTGTCCGCAACAGATCAGCGAAATAGCTCACGAGGATGATGCGCACTGCCTGACCCTGGCATCGGGTGAAATGATTGCCTGCAAATGCCTGGTCGGTGCCGATGGTGCACATTCACGTGTGCGCGCCAGCGCGGCCATCGAGTACCGGCGCAGCAGTTACCAGCAGCAGGGAATTGTCTGTACGGTAAATACCGAACACTCGCATCAGCACACTGCGTGGCAGTGTTTTTTGCCCAGCGGACCGCTGGCTTTTTTGCCGCTCTCCACCGGGCAATGCTCCATCGTGTGGTCACTGGATGAAGCACGTGTTCCCGAGGTGCTGGCGCTGGATGACACTGAATTTTGTCACGCGCTGGAACGTGCATTAGATTACCAGCTCGGTGCGGTAACGGCGACCAGCACACGCGCTGCGTTTCCGCTCGGGCATGGCCACGTCGATCACTATGTAAAATCCGGTCTCGTACTGATTGGCGACGCTGCGCACACCATCCACCCGCTCGCAGGACAGGGGGCAAACCTGGGGATAATGGATGCGGCTGAGCTGGCGCGGGTGATACTCGAGGCGAAATCCGCTGCAAGGCAATGGTGGGCACTGCACACGCTGCGCAAATACGAGCGCGCACGCAAGGGCGATAACCGTCTCATGGAAACCTCGATGAGCGCATTCAACGCCCTGTTTGCAAACGAAAATCCCTGGTTGTCGATGCTGCGCAACAGCGGCCTGTCACTCGCCGACCAGTTACCGCTATTGAAGTCGCAGTTTATGAAGCATGCCATGGGCATGGATCGATACTGACGCCGTGTTGAGCGACATCCGCCATTTTTATATGGAATTTCACATAACGATAGGAGTAGGATTGCTGGTTTTGTGATTTGCCAACTACCCGAGAAGCAGTTCTAATGAGCAATAAAACGGTCCTTTACGACAAACATCTCGAATACAACGGCAAGATTGTTGATTTTGCTGGCTGGATGATGCCTGTGAACTACGGTTCGCAGGTTGATGAGCACCATCAGGTGCGCACGGATGCCGGCATGTTCGATGTTTCGCACATGACCATTGTTGACCTGTACGGCGAGCGCGTTCGTGAATACCTGCAAACCCTGCTGGCCAACGATGTTGCAAAGCTCAAAACCCCCGGCAAGGCCCTGTACAGTTGCATGCTGAACGAAAAAGGCGGCGTTATCGATGACCTGATAGTGTATTACATGCGTGATGACTGGTACCGCATGGTGGTGAACGCAGGCACTCGCGACAAGGACCTGGCCTGGTTGCAACAACAGGCGAAGCCATTCGATATCGAACGCATAGAGCGCGCCGAAACCGCGATGATTGCGGTGCAGGGGCCCAAAGCGCGCGAAAAAGCCATGCTGGCGCTGCCGGTCGACGTGGTCGAAGCTGCCGCCGAGCTGGATCGTTTTGTCGGCTGTGACTGCGGTGAATGGTTTGTCGGCCGCACCGGTTACACCGGCGAGGATGGCTTTGAAATTATGTTGCCAGAATCAGAAGCTGCTGAACTCTGGGATGGCCTCAGCGAAGCCGGGATCAAGCCCTGTGGCCTGGGCGCGCGCGACACCCTGCGGCTTGAAGCCGGGATGAACCTGTACGGTTCGGATATGACAGAAGATACCACGCCGCTCGTCTCCGGCCTCGGCTGGACTATTGCCTGGGAGCCTGAGAGCCGGGATTTCATCGGGCGCAAGGCGCTGCAGGCGCAGCGTGATGCCGGTGTGCCACAAAAGCTGGTCGGCCTGGTGCTGGAAGATCGCGGCGTGTTGCGCGGTCATCAGAAGGTTGTTGTGGAAAATATCGGCGAGGGTGAAATTACCAGTGGCACGTTCTCGCCAACTCTGAAAAAATCCATAGCACTGGCGCGTGTGCCCAAAGCCACCGGTGATACCTGCCAGGTCGATATTCGCGGTAAATTACTCCAGGCGCGCGTGGTCAAGCCCGTGTTTGTTCGCGATGGCCAGGCAGTGGCATAACCGGTATACAATTATTCAATAAAGGGTTTTAGACTATGAGCGAAGTACCAGCAGAACTCAAATATACAAAATCACACGAATGGGTGCGCGAAGAAGACGACGGCACTGTCACCATTGGTGTTACCGATCATGCACAGGGTCTGCTAGGTGACCTGGTGTTTGTAGAGCTGCCTGAAGTCGGCGCCGATATGGCAGCTGATGACGCCTGTTGCGTGGTTGAGTCGGTGAAGGCGGCCTCGGATGTCTACATGCCCATCAGCGGCGAAATTGTCGAAGTCAATGAGCTGCTCACTGACGAGCCAGAAATTATCAATTCATCACCCTATGATGATGGCTGGATATTCAAGGTACAGCCATCTGCCGAGCAGGAACTTGATGAGCTGATGGATGCAGATACCTATCAATCCGAAATTGAAGACTAAACCGGTCAGTGCCGGGCAGTGCAAAGCGCGATCAGGCGTTTGCGCTGCCTGAACCTCACCCTGTAAGCACAAACTCAACGCAGTCATACAATCATGCCTTTTGTTCCCCACACCAAAGACGAAATTGAAGCCATGCTGCAGGTTATTGGTGCAGATAGCATCGATGATCTGTTTGATGAGATACCGGCGCATTTGCGTATTGACGGCCTGCCCGGCGTACCCACAGGCATGACCGAAATGGAAATCACCCGGCTCATGGCCAAACGTGCAGCCCAGGATGCAAATGCGGTATGTTTCATCGGCGCCGGCGCCTACGAGCACCATATCCCGGCAGCCGTGTGGCAAATCACCACCCGCGGTGAATTTTACAGCGCCTATACCCCGTACCAGGCTGAAGCCTCACAGGGCACGCTGCAACTGATATATGAATACCAGAGCATGATGACCGCGCTGATGGCGATGGATGTGTCCAATGCATCGATGTATGACGGCGCATCGGCACTCGCCGAAGCGGTGTTGATGGCCGTGCGCGGAAACCGCAAATCGAAATCGCGCAGGATATTGATGCCCATCACGGTGCACCCGAATTATCGAAAAACCACGCATGCGATTGTCGATGGCCAGAACATCGAACTGGTCGCAGTCGATTACGATCGCGCCAGCGGTACTACGCAGCTCGATGCCTATAAAGCCGGCGCCGGCGATGATGTCACCGCGGTGGTGATTCAGCAGCCGAATTTCTTTGGCAACCTTGAAGATGTCGATGCCATTACCGACTGGGCACATGCCAACGATATCCTGGTGATTGCGGTGGTCAATCCGCTGACCGCGGCGGTGCTCAGCCCGCCCGGTGACTGGGGCACGAAGGGTGTCGATATCGCCTGTGGCGACGGCCAGCCGCTGGGCGCGCCGCTGTCGTCCGGCGGCCCGTATTACGGTTTTCTGTGTGGCACCCAGGCGCTGGTACGGCAGATGCCGGGCCGCATCGTCGGCCGCACGGTCGATCTTGATGGCAAGCCGGGCTATGTACTCACCCTGCAGGCGCGCGAGCAGCACATCCGGCGTTCCAAGGCGACCTCCAACATCTGCACCAACCAGGGCCTGGTGGTGACCGCTTCGACCATACACATGGCGATTCTCGGCCCTGAAGGGCTGGAAAAAACCGCGGCTGCGTGTCATGCCAATACCGTGGCACTGGTGTCGCAATTGTGTGAGATCGACGGCGTAAAACGTGCACATCATGCGCCGTATTTTCACGAAGCCGTGCTGCAGCTCGATGCACCGGTTGCCGATGTGCTGAAACAGCTGGTCGCCAAAGGCATTCTCGGCGGATATAACCTGGCAGAAGATTACCCCGAACTCGGCAACGCCCTGCTGGTATGTGCCACCGAGATGCGCAGCGAGGACGAAATCGCTGACTATGTGACGGCACTCGGCGCCATTATGGCCGGCGCGAATGCCATGACTGAACAGGCAGGAGCACTCTGATGCTGATATTCGAACACTCGACCACGGGCCGTCGCGGCGCACCACAGGCGCCGCGCGCAAAAGCAGACCTGGGCGATATCCCGGCCGGTTTATTGCGTAAACAACGCGCGGGCCTGCCCGAAGTCTCCGAAATGCAGGCAGTGCGCCATTACACCCGGCTATCGCAAAAGAATTTTTCCATCGACACGCACTTTTACCCGCTGGGTTCCTGCACCATGAAGTACAACCCGCGGGCGTGTAATTCGCTGGCGATGCTGCCGGGTTTTCTCTCGCGCCACCCCCTGACCCCGGAGGCGCAGAGCCAGGGTTTTCTCGCCTGCATGTACGAACTGCAGTCGATGCTGTGCGAAGCTACCGGCATGGCCGGTTTTTCACTCGCGCCGATGGCCGGTGCGCAGGGTGAATTTGCCGGTGTCGCCATGATCGGCGCCTACCACCGTGCGCGCGGTGATGATGCGCGCAAGGAAATCCTGGTGCCTGATGCGGCGCACGGTACCAATCCTGCCACGGCCACCATGTGCGGTTTTACCGTGCGCGAGATACCCACGCTGGCGAATGGTGATGTCGATATCGATGCCCTGCAAAATGCAGTGGGTCCGCAGACCGCAGGCCTGATGCTGACCAACCCATCCACCCTCGGCGTGTTCGAGCGCCAGATCGAAACCATTGCCAAAATCATCCACAAGGCCGGTGGCCTGCTGTATTACGACGGCGCCAACCTGAATGCAATCCTGGGCAAAATTCGTCCCGGCGATATGGGTTTCGACGTGATTCACTCAAATTTGCACAAGACTTTTTCCACGCCGCACGGCGGTGGTGGCCCGGGTTCGGGCGCGGTCGGTGTGGCGGAACGTCTGAAACCGTTCCTGCCATTGCCGCTGATCGCCAAAGACGGTGAGCGCTATCGCTGGGAAGGCGAGCAGGATCGGCCGCAGTCGATTGGTCGCCTGTCAGCCTTCATGGGCAATGCCGGGGTGTTATTGCGCGCCTACATTTACATGCGGCTGCTGGGGCGTGAAGGCATGAAACGCGTCGGCGAGTTTTCCACGTTGAACGCAAATTACATGGCGGCCGAAGCCAGGCGTCGCGGCTTCCAGCTGGCGATCCCGGAACGTCGTTCCAGCCACGAATTTATCATCACGCTGAAAAAGGAAGCCCGCGAACTGCACGTCACCGCGATGGATTTTGCCAAGCGCCTGCTCGACCTCGGCTATCATGCGCCGACCACGTATTTCCCGCTGCTGGTACCCGAATGCCTGCTGATCGAGCCGACAGAAACCGAGGCGAAGGAAGCACTCGATGGTTTCATGGATGCACTGGAACAGATTCGCGAGGAAGCAAAACATACGCCTGAACTGGTCACCGGGGCGCCGCACACCTTGCCGGTGAAGCGTCTCGATGATGTTCGTGCCGCGCGGCAACTCGATCTCGCGTGGAAAAACTAGCACTGGATCTCACTGGCAGTGAGCAATAAAAAAGCCTCCATCGCGGAGGCTTTTTTATGTCCAGCAACTGGACTATTTTAACGGCTGGCGGGTGCCTTAGTCGGCTTTAACCACGCAATTACGCCCCTGGCCCTTGGCGTTGTAGAGTGCGATGTCGGCCCGCCGAATCAAACTATCTATATCTTCATCGGCTTTGTATTCTGCTACGCCGAAACTGGCGGTAATTTTTCGCGGCAGGCCAAACGGGTAGTTTTCAATATCGCGGCGTAAACGCTCGGCGTGCCTGGCGGCGCCGTTGAGGTCGGTCGCACTTGCCAGAATAATGAATTCTTCACCGCCGTAGCGCGCCAGGATATCGGCATCACGATTGGCCGCGGACACCAGTTTTGTCAGCCGCTGCAAGATTTTGTCACCGGTCTGGTGGCCATGCTGGTCGTTCACTTTCTTGAAATAATCCAGGTCGAACAGGATGATCGAAAATGTCCCCTGGTAGCGCCGGACACGCTCGATTTCAGCTTCAAGAAAATGGGCCAGGTGCAGACGGTTGTAGACATTCGTGAGCGCATCGGTATAGGCCATTTCCTGCAGGCGTTTGCTCAGGAGCTTGATATAGGCAAGCATGATCCCGAAAATAATGCCGGCGAATGCAGGGATGATGAATGATGCAGGAGACAGCTCGATATTCAGGATATAGATCGAATGTATTATGTTGAGCAAGGAAGTGAACAGGCAGGAGAGCATCATATACAGGGCGTATATGAGCGGGGTGTCACTCCTCGTGTTGTCACTCTGTCTATACATTTTTATATGCGTTTGAGTGTATTATGGTCAATTATAGTGCCTGTGTCTGCATATCGGGCGAAACTGGCTGTTAGCCAGTAAGGGCTTCATCTCTGGATTGAACTATCACTATTGGCGGAGGACATCATGCAAAAATTGATATCGGGTTTACTGGGCATCCTGTTGTTGACCAGCACGACCGCCCTGAGCGCGCGTGAATTAAGTGATATAGAGTTTCCTGAACAGCTGGTGCTGCCAGGGACCGATCAGCTGCTGAGACTGAATGGTATCGGTTATCGCAGCAAGTTTTTTATCAAGGTCTATATCGCTGCGCTCTATACCGAACGCCAGGCAAAAACCCGCGATGATGTGCAGGCACAAACCGGACCGCGTCGCCTGTTGATGCATTTTGTATACGACGAGGTTGAGCGCGAGAAACTGGTCAAAGCATGGAACGAGGGCTTCGAAGATAATACCTCGGAAGAAACATTCAAGTCACTGCGACCGCGCATTGATAAATTTAATGCCATGTTCCCGAACGTGTACGAAGGTGACGTTGTGCTGCTCGATTACATTCCCGGTAAAGGCACCGTGGTGACCATCAAGGGCGAAGAAAAAGGCGTGATAGAAGGCGCTGATTTTAATCGCGCACTAATGGATATCTGGCTGGGCGATGAACCTGTGGATAGTGGCCTGAAGGATGCTTTGCTGGGTGACTGATAAAACTTAACCGCAGAGGCGCAGAGAACGCGGAGAAAAACAATTTATTGGCTAATGATAAATACCAATGAAAACACGTAGTCAACGATGTTTATTGAGGCCAACACGGTTTCGGCTTTTACAATTAATTAATGTTTTCTCCGCGTCCTCTGCGCCTCTGCGGTTTCGCTTTTATCTTTTCAGGCAATATTAGAACTCAAGGCTTCCTCGGCCGCGGCGCGCATGACGGCTTCGCTTACCACGCCAGTCAATACGCGTTCGCCGAATACAAAGCTAGGTACACTCTGGATTTCGTGTTTTCGTGCAGCGCTAAAGTTCTGTAGCAGGCGTTGTTGATATGTCGCGTCGTTCCAGGCGGCATCTATGACATGGTCGTCGACGCCGCAGCTATGGGCGATTTTGCCCAGGACTTCCCGGTCGCCAATATTTTTATCATCTACAAAGAACGCACTGAACAGTGCTTCGTGCAACTTGTAGAAGGTTTCGCGGCCGCAGGTCTTGGCGGCTTCACCGAGCAACAATGCATCCTTCGAATTGGTGGTGAAGGTATGTTCTGAAAGCGGAATGGATTCTTCTGCTGCAACACGTTTCAGGTTTGTCATTAGCTGGTTCCAGAATTCAGAGGGGTAGTCCAGCGAGGCTACCGGTTCGCCCTTCGCCGAGTTCTCCGGGTGAATTTCCAGAAAGCACCAGTTGATTTTTAGATCGTAGCTGTCTTTCAGCCGCATCAGGCGATGGTGCCCGACATAGCAGAACGGGCAGATGTAGTCGCTGAAGACAGTGACTTTCAGTTCGGGTAATGACAATATTCTCTCCAGTTAAAACCGGACATCACATGAAGAAAGCACATTTTCATATACTACTCTCAATCATTCTGTTGTACAGCAGTCGCGCACCGGCCGAAACTGCGCCACAGAGTTTGCAATGGGAGCTGGGTGCAAGCCTGGCGGCATTACAGATTCCGTTATATCCAGGCTCAAAAGAAAGCAAAGGCTATCTATTGCCGCTGCCCTACGTTATTTTTCGCTCGGATTTTCTCGAGATTGACGAAGGTATTCGCGCAAAGATATTTCAATCTGCTGATATACGCCTGAATTTAAGCGCGGATTTCGGTGTGCCGGTCAATAGCGATGACAGTGATGTACGTGTTGGCATGACGGACCTCAGTACGGTATTGCAGGTCGGCCCGTTACTTGAAATTACGCTTGGTGGCAGTCGCAAGCAGCCCTGGCATTTACGCCTGGAATTGCCTGCGAGGTTTGCACTGGCCACTGATTTTAAATCGGTTGATAACCTGGGACTGATCTATGAACCGCGCCTGACATATGAAACGCGGCGCCCGTTCAAGACCGGTTTTGCATGGCAGCTGACCGCAGGGCTGCGCTATGCCAGCGATAAATATCATGCCTATTACTACGATGTGCCTGCACAATTTGCGACGCCAACACGCGCTGAATTTAAATCAGGCGGCGGTTATAGCGGGTTTTTTTCTGATGTGATTGGTAACTGGCGTTATGGCGACCTGATCTACTGGGCGTTTGTGCGTTACCAGAACCTGTCGGCTACCGAGTTTGAACAAAGCCCGCTGGTTGAACAGCAAAACTATTATTTTTTCGGTGTCGGTATGACCTGGGTGTTCGCCCATAGTCTGTAGCGCACTACAATGTCAGTACCGCAAGCCTGAGTTTTTCACGGCTGACAGGCCGTTGCATCAGGTGGCCCTGGATTTGATCACAGCAAATTTCACTTAAAAACTTGTACTGGTACTGTTTTTCGACGCACTCTGCGACGGTTTTAATGCCCAGGTCCCTGGCCAGGGCAACCAGGTGTTTGATGATGGATTCGCTACGTTCGGACTGGGCAATGCTCTCAATGAAGACGCGATCAATGATGACGTTATCAATTGGTAATTCATACAGGTTAAGCAGTGGTGACTGGCCGGTGCCGAAGTCATCCAGGCAGAACTGTGCGCCAAAATTGCCCAGAGTTTCGCAGAAGGCTTTGACTTTTCTGATGTCGTGAATGTGCGTGCTGACAGTGATTTCAAGCACAAAATCTGACAGCGAAATCTCATATTTTTTGCACAGTTCGATAAGTTTTTGTGAGAAATAAACGCTTTCGCAGGATAGCGCGGAAATATTGACCGAGATTTTTATCGACTCGTCGAGGTTCTCCCGAAACCAGATAAGATCCTTGCAGCATTGTTCGAACACCCACATGTCGAGCTGAAATATCAGTCCGTGCTGTTCTGCGGCCGTGATGAAGGTTTCGGGATAGAGCAGGCCAACTGACGGCCGCTGCCAGCGGGCGAGTGCTTCGAGTACATTCGCCTTGCCGGTGAGCAAATCGTAACGTGGTTGATAGTGCAGGCAGAGCTCGTTTTGTGCGATAGCACCTGACAGGTTCTTCAGGAATGATTGCTGCTCGCTTGCCTCGGTTC
>JBATHJ010000061.1:0-1925 GCA_049666625.1 Gammaproteobacteria bacterium
GATTGAACAACACGCAACCGTATCACCGCTGGACTTATACATCGAGCTCAGCAAGATCATGAGCCGGCCACAATTTCGAGACGTCGAAATCAATCGCATCCAGTGGCAGCTGGAACAACATTCAGAAACCACAGGCAATACCGCCGCACAAAGCAAGCCCGATATTGCCTCACCCGATCCGATGCACCATATGGCAGTTATCTACGGAAAAATTCCAGTTGATAGCAGCGACTACAGTCGGTCAGTCGCACAGGTGAATAATATCGTGCTGGCACTGTTGAAGCATGAACGGATTGAAACCGTTGAAGCACTGGAAATGCCGGTAGAAGTCAGATCAGACAAACGTTTTACCGCGCAAAGCGGCCTTATTGACGCTGACGCGGGTAAACAGGACAGACGTGGCGTGTTTTCGATTCGCATTGTGATGAAGGGTGTTAGCCATGTTTAATTCAATACCCGCGCAGACCAAACCCGCACTGTTAATTTTCAGCAGTGTCATGGTCATTGCGATTCTGGCGGTGAGTTTTTCGTTGATGTACAGAACCGATTCAAATGACAGCGAGCACTCAGCCAAGCGCGCAATGCGCATCTGGCAAAGTAAAATTGACGGCTCGCGCGAGAGCGACAAAATCGTCGATAAATACGAGCGCAGTTATCTCGACCTGGTACGAAAAGGCGTGGTCGGAAACGAAGACCGGCTGAGCTGGTTCGAGACCATACAGTACGTGTCTGAATCAAGAGGCATGCCCTCGGTCAAATATTCAGTCATAAGCCAGAAAAAAGTCGAAAGCCCGAAAATAAGAGAGCTGTACACCGGGCTGGATTTATACCGCAGCATAATGACGCTGGATATCAGCATGGGGCACGAAGGCGATCTGTTTGCACTGGTCACAGGTTTGCAGGACAAGGCCAAAGGCCTGTTCGCCATCGATAAATGCGATGTTGAAAGGCTGGGCCCTGAAAAAGCAGACGCGATGGCAATATCACTCGACCAGATGAAAGCCAGTTGCGAACTCAGCTGGTACACCATCAAGTCAGCAGAACAGAAAGGTGGTTAACATGAAACTGATCATCAAATTTACCATGTTGTTTGTATGCGCATACTCAATGCAATGTACAGCCGCCATGTTTGAAGAAAATTCACTCGACAAGCTGTTCACCACGTCAAACCAGCGGCAAAAAATAGACAACTTCCGCAAAGGCAAAAGCATCGGTTCAGTCCGTGAACAGGTCAGCCCGACCGATGTGAAAGTGCAGGGCATCGTCACACGCAGTGACGGCAAAAGCACGGTCTGGGTAAACGGTCAGAGCACGCTCGAAAGCAACACCGTGGGCGGTGTCAGAGTCAGTCCGGGCAGGATTGACAGTAAGTCCAACAAGGTATCTGTCAGTGTGAATAACAAAAGCGTGCGCCTGAAACCGGGCCAGGTCTGGTCGGAAGATACCGGGCAGATATCTGATAGTTACTGATATGCAGACCGCTATGCAAAAACAGCGTGGTGTAACCTTGCTGATACTTGCAATTGTGATGGCGCTGGCTGCAATTACATATTTTCTTACCGCTATGTCACCTGCAGAGCTAAAAATTGACAGACAACTGCAAACAATGGCCGTGTTAAAAAAAGCAAAACAGGCTTTGGTTGCGCATGCTATTACGCATAGTGATCAACCAGGCGATGAAGGTGAGTATGGTAATTTACCATGCCCAGATTATACGCCAGCCGGTTTTGGTGAGGGAGTGCCAGATAGTCCTTGCGGAACATCTAAGGCGGTAACGCTGGGTTATTATCCGTGGAAAGCAGAAGGTACGGGCATGGACGCATTCAAAGACTATGCAGGAAATTGTCTCTATTACGTAACATCTCCTGGGTACAAGATAACTACTACCAAAGTGATGCTCAATGAGGATAGTAACGGCAATATAC
>JBATHJ010000062.1:0-9501 GCA_049666625.1 Gammaproteobacteria bacterium
GGATATCTTCGATATGAAAGGTGCCGCCATCGGGAATACGGCGGGTGAGGCCATACTCAACATCGCTGGTCAGTGCCTGCACGGTTTCGTGTATGCGGCTGCTGGCCGCGGCATTGCCACCTTCAACCGCGAGAAACGCCTTGGTCAGAGCGACTGCAATTTTATCGCGGTCATACGCCGTGACCTTGCCATTACGCCGGATCACGCGGAACTTGCCGGGTGCTGTCGCGGCGATACTGCTGCTGTCTGTGCTGGAAGATTCTATTGCTGTGGATGTTGTTACAGGTACTTTGGCTGGTGTGTTTATTTGCATTCCCGTTCCGCTCTTGTGGGTTATTGTTATTGTTTTGTGTCCCTGGCTACATGCAAACGTGGCGTGTGATTCCGCATCTGTCATGTAGTAACTCACTTCATTTTCAAACCCTGTTGGGGTGAAAATGGCGCTACCTCCTGTACCGCACCGTGTCCTTCACTGGTCATCAAGGACCCATCAGGACCGCAAAGCTGTGTTTGCGTCAACGCTGTGCATGCCGGGGAGTCGAGCACGCTGCGTTTTTCAATGTATTCAATGAGTTAGATCAGTGAACCTAGTATTGCCGTGCACTGGTCAGTGAAGCTGCATTTTGGCGAGCTGGTTTGACTGTCGCGCTCCACATGCCGGCTACTATAGAATGTGGTTTGAACCCAAGTCAAGCACAATATATTGTGTATATTCTGGTGGAAAGCTCGCGGGTAAGTTGTGGATAAGCTGAAAAAAAATATTATTATCAAAGAGTTAAAAATTTGGCGAAAAGCAGCTTTAGAATTTTATAAATTGCCCATATAAAAAACTTTTGGGGTTATACACGGAACTTATTACCGAATTACCATAACGTGCGTTAAATTTTTGTGAAAAAATTTTAGACCTGTTACTTTTTCGCTGCGCTATCTTTGCGTGTCACGCAGTTGCTGTTCATCAAATGATTTGTACACAATGATATCGACCAGGTGATCGGCTTCGTTGAAGCACCACTCACCATAGGTCGTGGTTCGAGTTACGCCCCAGAAATACCAGCCCAGGTTGACTTTGACCGAAGCACTGCCTTTTTGCAGCGCGGGTTTTTCGCGTTCGAGGCAGGGCGTATTTGCCCTGACATAGAGTTCGCCTTCGGGCTGAATTTTCTTTTTGATAAGGCGTACCGCTTCATCCATCGAAATCCCGGGTTCAGTAATTGCAAGGTATTGTTGACGCAGATCATCTTCCGACCGACTCAAATGCGAGCATGAAATACAAAACAGACAAATGCTGGACAGCAGAACAAAGTAACGCATATCATGCAGACCTATGAAAATTGTTGTAACTATCATACTGGTTTTAGCGACCGTTGTATTTGTGCTTCTGGCACGTAACCAGGCGCACTTTTTTGAAGAGCCCGGATTAATGAAGCGGCTTGCGGTATATTTCACGCAAAATGTTGCCCAGACTGCAGACGGGCATCCCTTTCCCGAACTGCGACCGGATGTCTTTCGCGCCAGCGCGGATGAGCTGTATCTTGCTGTACAGGATGCCATTATCCATCTCGGCTGGTCGGTATCCGATACCGATGATGTGGAATATCGCATCGATGCGGTGGTTACCACGCAGCTGCTACTGTTTCAGGATGATGTAGAAATCAGTATCCGTAATTTAAGTTGTCAGGACGACAAGGTGGTCACAGCGCTGGACGTGCGTTCAAGTTCACGCGTAGGCAAAGCGGATCTTGGCGCCAACGCGGGCCATATTCAAAGCCTGATGGACCAGGTAAGAAAAGAGTTGCGCAGCAAACCGCGCGCGCTTGATCTGCAGGTGCGCGGCCCGGCGCGTGAAGCCGAAGAAATTCCCGCTGCTGAAGTTCTGCAGTCTGACGACGCAGAACCGGGCCACGAAGATTAAGCCCGTGATTTAAACCCGGGGTTTAAACAGGTCATCGCGAACAGGGTCAACGATGGCCTGTTTTTATAACGGTGTCTGCTTCCAGCGCCGCCAGTGTTTGCTGAACGGCAGGTATTTGCCGTATTCGTAAATAGCCAGTCCTGCAAGGATCAATGCTGTACCCAGCCATACGCGTGAACTGATTACTTCATCATTCAACATCGCCCCCAGCATTAATGCCGTCACCGGTGTAATTAGCGTAATCAGTGCAACGCGTTCAGCGTTCATGTTTTGCAATAAATAAAAATACAACGGAAAACCAAGCGCAGTGCCCATCACTGCCAGGTACACAATCGACAGCATCGTCCGATCAGGTACCGATTGCGGCAGGCCGTGCCACAGGCTGTTTAAAATAAACAGCGGCGTGGCTAATAGCAGGCTGCCGGTGGTGACCGAAATTGCCGGGATCGATGGTTTGAGTTTTTTCAACAGCACCGCGCCAAGCGATTGCGATGCGGCTGAGGCGCAGACCCCGGCCACGCCGATCCACGACGCAGCTTCCAGTGCAAAACTTTCGGCAAACACCACGCCGAGTCCGGCCAGTCCGAGCAACATGCCGCTGAATTTACCCGCAGACAGGCGGCTGTCGGGCAACAGTACAATTGCGAACAGGCTGGTCATCAGCGGCGACAGGCCAAAGATCACCGATATCCAGCCCGAAGGAATGTATTGCGCCGACCAGTACACCAGCGTCATCGCCACGAACATGGGCAGTCCGCCGGCGGCATAAACCCGTAGCGCGTGCCTGTCATACGGCAAGGGTTTGCGCCACAGCCGGGTGATCAGCAGCAATGCGACCAGGCCAATCAGCATGCGCAGGGCAACACCAAATTCATAACCCACGCCTGCACCACTCCACTGGATGCCCAGCGGGGTCGTGCTCCATATCATGATCACAATTATAAATGCTGCGGGTACTGGCACCTTGTCTCTCCTGTTACAGGTAAAAATCCACGGCAAAAAAAAGCCGCTGGGTTAGCAGCGGCTCGGGTATTCGTCTGGTATCTATCTTGCTAAATCAGAATCTTGAACGAACAACAGGCCGCAGCAGTGTGTGCCATGCGGGCAGCACAATCATGCGACGACGTTTCGCGATGCAGGCTGAATTGTTGTTGCTTGAGTTCATGGCTTGATGGTGGCCGTTTGTTGCAGGCTTGTCAACGGTTTTTTCCCGGGAGTTATGCTTTGATATGCTGTTGCTTATAACTTGACACACGGGGCCGCGAGCTGTTCAGATTCGTTATGCAATTAAAGGTAATAGAGTATGGATCCGCGTAGCGCGCACATTATAGACACCCTGAAGACCTCGCACCTGTTTACCAGTCTGTCGAAGTTGCAGCTTGAGCGGGTCTATCGGCACAGCAAGCTAAGCAAGCTCAAAGAAGGGCAGTTATTGTTCGACCAGGGCCAGGCGGTGAAATATTTTTACATGGTGATTAGCGGCAAAATAAAACTGTTCCGGGTGTCGCCCGACGGCCAGGAAAAAGTCATCGAAATCGTAACCCAGGGCGGGGTGTTTGCCGAAGCACTGATGTTTATGGACCAGCCGAACTACCCGGTAAGCGCGGGCGCGCTGGCTGACACTGAAGTGATCGGCATCGACGCAAAAGATTTCAAGGCGATGCTGTGGGATTCAACCGATACCTGCTTTCACCTGATGAGCGAGATGAGCATGCGCCTGCGCCGGCTGATCCACGAAATCGATACCCTCACGCTGCATTCCGGTACTTGCCGGGTGGCGTCTTACCTGTTGAACAGTGCGCACGCGGAAGAATCGAGTTTCGAACTCGACATGGCGAAAAACCTGATCGCTGCACGGCTCTCGGTCAAGCCCGAAACCTTTTCGCGCATAGTCGCCAATCTAAAACGCCAGGGCATACTCAATGTCGAGGGCAATAAAGTCACCATACTCAACCGCGAAGGGCTGAAATCGCTCAGCATGGTGTGAGGCCCGCTGTGTTAATCGGCCAGGGCGTTATCGAACAGGGCGCTTAACCCGCCTGTTGTGAAAACAATGCGTACAGCCGCGGCAATTCCTGCGGCAGTCGTGCCGGTTTGTGTATCACCACGTAACTGCCCTTGCCGAAAATATGCGGCAAATAATCATTGCCCCGGTGGTCGATGGTGACACAAAACGGCAGCAATCCACTGCGCCGTGCAGCGATGACTGCATGGCGCGTGTCTTCAATGCCATAACGACCTTCGTACTGATCAAGATCATTGGGTTTGCCATCGGTGAGTACCAGCAACAGGCGGCGGCCACTGCCATGTGCAATTAACTGTTGCGTGGCATACCGTATGCCGGCGCCGAGTCGGGTGTAATAACCGGGTTTAATCGCCGCGATGCGCCCGCGTATTTTTGAGTCGTAGGCTTCTTCGAAATTCTTGATCGTATGCAGTCTCACCGGGTCACGTTTGCGCGATGAAAAACCGCAGAGCGCAAAACGGTCGCCGTTGCTGTGCAGGCATTCACCAAATAAAAACAGGCTGTCACGAATCACGTCGATAATGCGCTGATGGTTATCGATATAGGCGTCGGTGGATAAAGATAAATCGGCGAGCAGCAGGCAGCTCAGATCACGTTCACCGCTGCGCAGTTCACGGTAATAATTGCCATCGGCCATGCTGTGCCCGCTATGCCGGTCGCAGGCAAAACGAATGCAGGCATCAATATCAATTTCCTGGCCATCGGTTTGTGCATTGTGCCAGTGTTTCGCCGGTGCCAGTGCCTGGAACTGGCTGCGCAGTTTGCGCGCGGTGCGTGTTAAATGCGCCGGCAGTGCGCAGGGTTCGGCACTGTCGGCGCGCATTTCTACAATGCGGCAGTGATCGGGTTTCAGGCGTGATGTTTTCCAGTTCCATTCCGGCAGCATGATGCCGTCGTTAATAATAGTGTCATCTTCGCTCGCAGAGGGCAGGTCGAGGTCAAACTTCAGCGTCGCGGTCGAGGCTTTTGCGTTGCGCGAAATCGCCAGTTTTTCCAGGTCGCGCGCCACGTCTTCGGCGCGGTCGATATCGTCTTCTTCTTCCGTGCCGCGATCGACATTAACAAATTCGCCCATGCTGAAAATATTTTCCATGCGCACGGTTATCAATCCGCGATCGGCTTCGGGTTCGTCGACTTCTTCGGCATTGCGTTGACCCACATCGTCGAGTTCGCGCATGTCCTTGCTGTGCTGGGTGCCGGTTTGCGCGTCGTCCCTGCTGGCGCGTGTGCCCTGCAAGGGTGGACCAGGGTGTAACCACAAGGGCACGGCCTGCATGCCGCGAGTATTTTCGGGCAAGGCGGTGACACTGCCGGGTTCGAGCAGGGCCTGGCGAATCGCGGTTTCTGTTTCCAGTTGTGGTGACGCCAGTGTGTCGAGTGCCGGGCGTTGCAGCAGGTGCTGCTGAACCAGGCGCTGATAGCGCGCAACCAGCCCGGGGTAGTTTTCCAGCACGTGCTGGGTGAGGCGCTGGTTGGTGTTGAACCAGTCAGAATTATTTTCACGGGTGTTGAATCGTGCAGCGCTGGCGGCGAGCGCGGTCAGCCAGAAATACAGCTCGCGGTTGAGTTTTACATTGTCAAACCAGGCCAGCGTTGGCGGCAGGCGCAGCGCGCGATCGTCCTGCCATGCAAGGTGGAGCTGGGTGTTGGTGCCGGCGAGTTTCTGTAACCAGTTGCGCTTTGAGGTGTTTTCGCTGGCATCCACCGCCTGCAGTTGCAAACCGCCATCACCGCCAAGCGCACGATAAAATATCCCCAGGCCGTGTTGCACATCGGGCAGGGCGACCGCGGCGCGCGGATAACGTTTGTCCGCCAGCCGCGAAATAAATTTGTGCCAGAGTTCGCCGACCTTGTCTTCCATATCAGTGGCCGCGTTGCGCTGTCGGGATTTTCACGCTGGTTTTTTCCGGCATGGCCATCGGCGGTGCCGAAAGTTTTTCCGCCGCGTCGCCACTCACCCAGCGCAGCAGGCTGAGTTCGGGATCGCCGCCCTGTACCTGGGTGCAGGCGGAAATGCATTCGCCGCATTCGGTGCAGGTAAACATTTTGCGTTTAATGGTGCGCGGTTGCAGCCGCATCGGGCAGACATTGTCGCAGGCGTTGTTGCACGATTTGCAGGCGCTGGCCTTGCGGCTGGTATCAAACTTGATCACCATCGCGCGCCGGTTCGCCATCCATGCCAGGCTTTGAAACAGCCCGACCGCGCAACCGTAACGACAGAACAGGTGCCGCGCAAATGTAAACTCGATGCAGAACAATGATGTCGCCACGGTGATAAAAATAAACTGGTTACGGGTGAGTTCAAAATGCACAAGGTTGCTGTAAATTTCGAACGGTGGCAGCAAATAGGTCAACAGGCCGACCGACCAGGTCAGCGCAAAAATAAGTACCGCGGCCAGTGTCGGCAACCAGTAAAGCGGGTTAGGTTTTTGCACGCGGCCGTCGGGCTGTTTTTGCGGCAGGGCATTTTTTTCCCACAGGCTGGGTTTGCCACTGGCGCGGCGCATCAGTTTGTTAATGGTTTCGACCACCGAAAAATGCGGGCACAGCCAGCCGCAGTACAAACGTCCCCAGCGCCAGGCGACAAACATAAATAAGGTGGCAAATGCGACCACGGGTATCAGCCCGTACACCAGTACATTAAACGCCGCATCGTAGGCGCTGAATTCTGCCTGGCGTATGGCGTCGATATTCAGCATCCACTTTTGCCCGAGCAACATAAAATGTCCCTGCGTCAGGTCATAGCGAAAAATATCCAGCGGTGGCGCAAGCAGGAACAGGATAAAAAACCCGCCCTGGGTGAAGCTGCGTGCAAACTGTATGCGGGTTCTGGCCATAATGGTGGCTTATTGATTACACCCGGGCAGCAGCGCTTTGCCAAACAGCGGGTAGCGCCAGCATTTGCCGGCCATGGCCTTGGCAAGTCCCATAACGCCCAGTAACACCATGCTGGCGTGCACGATAGTGAATGTAATCACCACCAGGATCCAGGCGGTGACATCTTCCAGTCCCCAGAGCTGCAACAACATGATGCAACCCGCGGCGGCGATAAACATCACCGCGATCCAGATACTGGCCGACATGGTTTGTTCGAGATGTGATCGTGCCAGTGGCGGCGCCTTGTGGTGTTTTGTCAGAAATAAATACACCAGGATGGCAAACGAAAGGAAAGGCAACAACAACAGGTTGAGTACATACAGCGCTTCCGCGGTCACCGCCAGGCCCTGGCCCGCCACCTTGTGGTCCGCAGTGTCAGCATGATCAATATTATTCGAAGCTGGCATCGACCACCTCCATCAGTGCCTGCAGGGTTTCGTCGTCATCACTCAGCGGTTCCACCATTGCAGCGCGGCAGGCATCGTGAATATCCATGCCGCTTTTGATCAGCGTGGCGGCGTATACCAGCAGGCGGGTGGAAGCGGCTTCTTCGATGTCGTGGTCCTTGAGCGCGCGCAAGGCGTTGGCAAGTTTCACCAGCCGGGTTGCCAGGGCTGTGTCGATGCCGGTTTCACCGATTAATACTTCAATCTCGGTTTCAGCATCGGGAAAATCAAAACTCATTGCGATAAATCGTTGTCGCGTACTCGGCTTCAGGCCCTTGAGCAGGTTCTGGTAACCGGGGTTGTACGACACCACCAGCATAAAGTCAGGCGGTGCTTTTAAAGTTTCACCGGTGCGTTCCAGCGGCAGGATGCGACGGTCATCGGTCAGCGGGTGCAACACCACGGTGGTGTCCTTGCGCGCTTCGACAATTTCATCGAGATAACAGATTGCGCCTTCGCGTACCGCACGTGTTAACGGGCCGTCACTCCAGTAAGTGCCCTTGTCGCCGATCAGGTGGCGACCAACAAGATCGGCCGCGGTCAAATCATCATGACACGACACGGTATATAAAGGCCGGCCAAGTTTGTGCGCCATGTGCTGCACAAAACGGGTTTTGCCACAGCCGGTCGGGCCCTTGATGAGTACCGGCAGCTGGTTGCGAAACGCGTGATCAAACAACTGCGTTTCATTGCCCTTGCTGCGATAAAACGGCGCGTCAGATTCGGCCTGCGTGTTTTTCATTAACTTAATATCCATCACCCTGCCTCATACTGAAATCACAAATGCCCAGCTGATCAAACCGCCGGGGATCACCAGCCAGACAATCACTGCCCAGCGCCACAGGCTGCGCAGGCCTTTCAGGCCCATAAAATAATCGCCTATCAACAGACCCTTGAGCATGGCGAACGTCAATACCAGCAGGGCTATGGCAATCCCCGTCAGCTCTGATTGTCCGATCAGCCAGGTCGCCAGGGTCAATGCCATTAATATGACATACACACGGGTGCAGGGCCGCAAACCGGTCAACGCAAAATTCATTATTTCAACACCTTCAACATACCACCATTAACGCATGACATAAACGAGCGGAAACAATATCAGCCACACCATGTCCACCATGTGCCAGTAGCTCGCGCCGGTGTGCACGCCGGTGTGATCGGCCGCGCTGTACTTGCCGCGTCGTGCCATGAAAGCGACCGAAGCCAGGATCACCATGCCCATAATCACGTGCATGAAATGAAAAAATGTCAGCGACAGGTAAAACATGTAAAAAATATTGGTGCGCAAATTAATGCCATGGCTGTAATGCTGCGCGTATTCAGCCGACTTGATCAGCAGGAACAGCAGACCCATTACCATCGCGGCTATCAGCCAGCGCACGCAGTGCCTGATATTGTCTTCGCGAATCGCAGCCACTGCGCGCATCACGAAATAGCTGCTGGTAATCAGCGCCAGGGTATTGGCGAGTGCGGCGTTGGTATCCAGCGTTTGCTGGTAGGTATTGAAAAGTTCGACATGGCCAACACGGGTAAACGCATAGGCTGCAAAAAAAACCGCAAACACCAGCAGCTCGGCAAGAATAAAAATCCAGATAGCAAGGTCGCCGGGCGGGTAGGTGCGGTGGTCGTGCATGTTAAAAAGAACGGGCGGGCCTCGTTGATGCTGAAGCCCGCCCGACTCATCACGCTTCCTCGGGCTCTTTGCCGCCGATGAAGAAGCTGGCGATGTACACAAACAGGCCTAGCAGGAAGACCAGGCCAGCCACTTCACGCATCCAGTAGAAAATTTCGATTTTCTCCTGCACTACCATGAACGGCATCGGGTCATCGGTATAACGTTGCAGATATGTCTGCAACACACCGGCACCGGTGAGGAACAGGGTGATGAACACCATCGACACAGTCATCAACCAGAACGACCACATTTCGACTACCTGCGACATACCGCTGTTGGCAGCATCGCGACCACGCAGCATGGGCATGGCGTAGGAGATCATGGTGAGCACGATCATCACGTAAGCACCGTAGAATGCCATGTGACCATGCGCCGCGGTGATCTGCGTGCCGTGGGTGTAATAGTTAATCGGTGCCAGGGTATGCATAAAGCCCCATACGCCGGCGCCGAGGAACGCCATCACCGCGGTACCCAGTGCCCATAAAACCGCGGCCTGGTTAGGATGATTGCGACGTCTGCGGTTGACCATGTTGAATGCAAACACGGTCATCATGAAGAACGGCAG
>JBATHJ010000063.1:0-4375 GCA_049666625.1 Gammaproteobacteria bacterium
AAGCACCTCCGTGCGATTCATGCTTAGGTTATATTACGCGCCTTTTTCGGCCAATGCTCAACAGGGCTTTCGGATTCGCACGGTCGTTCGTGATCCAGCAGATACAGTTGCTCAAAAAAATGACAGGGTTTCTGCGCTAATGTACTGGTGCCGCAAAATAGTCCCGGGTTAATTTATAAACCACCGGGCTGAGCAATAACAGGGCCACCAGGTTGGGGATCGCCATCAAGGCATTCAAAGTATCCGCCACCAGCCAGATAAAGGATAATTTTGCAGTCGCGCCGATCGGTATCGCGATCACCCAGAGCACTCTGAATGGCGTAATCGCTTTTATGCCGAACAAATATTCCACGCATTTCTCACCGTAAAAACTCCAGCCGAGCAGGGTGGTGAACGCGAAGATGCTCAGGCCGAGAGTGACGATATAACCACCCACTCCGGGTAACGAGGTTTCGAACGCGGTGGAAGACAGCGTGGCGCCGGTATCGCCACTGGTCCAGGCGCCGCTGACAATAATCACCAGGCCAGTGATCGTACATATAATAAGTGTGTCGATAAAAGTGCCGAGCATGGCCACCGTACCCTGGCGCACGGGATTGTCCGTCGCCGCCGCGGCGTGCGCAATCGGCGCACTGCCAAGGCCGGCCTCGTTGGAAAAAATACCGCGCGCCACGCCAAAGCGAATCGCGGCCCAGACTGCGGCGCCGGCGAAACCGCCGGTGGCTGCAGTGGGAGTGAAGGCGTGGGTGAAAATTAAACTCAGCGCGGCGGGTATTTCCGACGCATTCAGCGCCAGTACCACCAGTCCCGCCAGCACGTAACTGACCGCCATCAACGGCACCAGCGCACCGGCAACATCAGCGATACGCTTGATACCGCCGATGAGCACCAGCGCGACCAGCACCGCGATAACGACGCCGGTGGCGAGGTGAGGTAAGCCAAAACTGGAATTGAGAACATCCGCGACTGAATTCGCCTGGATGGTATTTCCAATGCCAAACCCCGCCAGCGCACCAAAGATGGCGAACGCGGTACCCAGCCAGGCCCAGTGTTGTTTCAGACCGTTCTTGATGTAATACATCGGCCCGCCGACATGATCGCCATTGTCATCGATTTCGCGGTAATGCACCGCGAGCACGGCTTCGGCGTACTTGGTCGCCATGCCCACCAGCGCCGTGCACCACATCCAGAACAGGGCGCCCGGGCCGCCGAGGAATATCGCGGTGGCCACCCCGGCGATATTGCCGGTACCGATGGTGGCGGCCAGCGCGGTCATCAGCGCCTTGAACGGGACGATGTCGCCATCACCGACGGCATGTCGGCCCTGCCACAGCATTCGAAAACCGTATCCGAGATAGCGCAGCGGCATGAAACGCAGCCCGGTCATTAGATACAGGCCGGTACCGAGTATCAGCACCAGCATCGCCGGGCCCCAGACCAGGCCATTGAGGTCAGTGATTAGCTGTGTGATCTGTAGTATGAGATTATCCATGTGCTGCCTTGTTGGTTTTAATTATTAAGCATGGGACAAATGAAAGTTTGTGCTGTCAGTATACATTCCGCTGCGGTGTCGTGGAAACGCAGCCACTGGACATGTTGAAACAGGGCAGTAAAGTAGCACTATAGTCCGTAAACTAATAACCTATTCACTCAGGCTTTCACCCAGGTATTCATATGTTCAAATCGATTGGCCGAACCTTGCTCACGGGCTTTATTACCCTGTTACCCGTGGTCCTCACCATTTACCTGCTGTACTGGCTGGCGGTGTCATCCGAGCAGGTGATGGGCACAGTGCTGCACTGGGTGTTGCCGGAAGCGCTGTATTTTCCGGGCCTGGGGATGATTGCCGGGCTGGTGGTGGTGTTTCTCGTCGGCCTGTTGATGAAAGCATTTCTGGTGCGCCAGTTGTTTGCATTTGGCGAGCAGATACTTTACAGGTTGCCATTAATCAAAACAATTTATCGTGCTATGCGCGATCTGTTTGATTTTTTCTCACCGAAAAAAGATGGCCTGGGACAGGTGGTCACGGTTAATTTTAATGGTGTAGAAATGATCGGCTTTATCACCCAGGAGGACCCGACACGGTTGCCCGAATCGTTTAAGGACAGAGACAGCGTGCTGGTATATCTGCCAATGAGTTACATGATTGGTGGTTATACAGTACTGATCCCACGCAAGGACGTTCATCCCTGCAAGATGAGCATGGATGAAGCAATGCGGTTTGTGTTGACTGCAGGAATTGCAGGCAAAAAGATATAAGGCGCAGCGTGGTTGCTGGGCTGAGTAATACGCGTAGGTTGGGCTGAGCGCGCGAAGCCCAACATGGTGAACACGGCATTTGAGACTAAACCGTGCTCCAGCCAGTTGGGCTTCACGATTATATATTCACGCTTCGTTATGCGCTGCAATTTTCGAGGGTTGTTGGGCTTCATTTCATTCAGCCCAACCTACGTGCGAAGCTACTGCTGTCTCACAAATGGATTGCAGTTCTTGATCGTCACCTTGCCCTGTAATAAATTACCGCGCGAGTATTCTCGAAAATGGCAGGTGTTGGTTTTCGGGTTGTAATTTTCGATCCATAAATTATCATCCTTCCAGGTCGAAGCGATGTGAAATTCGCCATCGGGTACTGAAACAGACATCACGCCACCGTAGCGTTTCACAAATATTTGCTCGAAGTGAAAATAATAAGCGGCGAAGCCGATTAACAGCACGACCAGTGAGACGCCAATGGCAGTTTTCCATTGCTCAAGTTTGCCGCCGATAACAATCATCGAACCGATGACGATAGCAATGACGATGGCCCAGTATAAATAAGTAATCATGTTTGGTTTCCCCGCGTATTCATCCAGATGACAGCCATGTTGACGATTTCAAATAACGTAAGTATACCCGAGAGTGAAATCGAACTCAGCGCGATTCGTGCGCAGGGCGCGGGTGGGCAGAATGTAAACAAGGTATCGAGTGCAATTCACTTACGATTTGATATCGCGGCCTCGTCATTGCCTGACTTCTACAAAAACCGGCTGCTGAAAATTTCCGACAGTCGCATCAGCAAAGACGGCGTGGTAATAATCAAGGCGCAAAGCTACCGCACCCAGGAAAAAAACCGCGAAGCAGCACTGGCGCGGCTGCAGGAACTGATCCGCAGTGTAGCGCTGGTGCGCAAAAAGCGCGTCGCCACCCGGCCCACACGCGCGGCCAAAACCCGGCGCATGGATGAAAAAACAAAACGCGGTAAAAACAAGGCATTGCGGCGCAAGGTGACAGCCACAGATTAATATCGGTCAGCCGGCAAATAGAATAAGATAGCTCGCCTGACATCTTAACATCACTCATAAATGGGAGATGCGCATGCGTTGGCGCGGTAACCGGCAAAGCAATAATATCGAAGATCGTCGAGGCACGCGTGTCTCCGGCGGACGTATGGGTGCGCTCGGCGGTGGCGGCGGCCTGTTGCGATTATTGCCCATGGTGTTTAAATTTCTTGGTTTCAAGGGCACGGTCATAGCCGTTGTTGCACTCGGTGCCTATGGCCTCTACACCGGCAATCTTGGCAACATGCTGGGTGGGCTAAGCGGCGTCAGTGCGCCACAACAAACCACGCAATCAAGCGGACCGCTCAAACAGACTGCGGCAGAAAAAGAACTGGTGCAGTTTGTTGCCGTAGTCCTGGCCGATACCGAAGACACCTGGCAAACATTATTCAAGCAGGCCGGTAAAACCTATATAGAACCGAACCTGGTATTATTTCGAGATGCAGTGTCATCCGCCTGCGGACTGGGACAGGCTGCGATGGGGCCGTTTTATTGCCCGGGTGATCAGAAAGTGTACCTCGACCTCGGCTTCTTCGATGAATTACACAGCCGCTTCAAGGCGCCGGGTGATTTTGCCCAGGCCTATGTGATTGCCCACGAAGTCGGCCACCATGTACAGACCCTGCTCGGCATTTCAAACAAGGTGCACGCAGCGAAACAAAAACTCAGCAGCGTTGAAGCCAATCAATTATCTGTCAAACAGGAACTGCAGGCGGACTGTTTTGCAGGTATCTGGGCGTTTCACGCAAACCGCACGCGCCAGTTACTCGAGAGCGGCGATGTCGAAGAAGGCCTGACCGCGGCCAGTGCCATCGGTGATGACCGTTTGCAGAAGCAGGCGAAAGGGTATGTGAACCCCGATTCATTCACCCACGGCAGCTCGGCACAACGCGTGCAATGGTTCAAAACCGGGCTGAACTCAGGCGAACTGAAAACCTGCGATACGTTTGCGGGTTAGATGTGATCTGATATTTAAAAAATATAAAAAGCAAATACTATCCGCGAAGAACGCAAAAAACGCGAATTTTTCTGCACCTGCGGTGCACTATACACCCATG
>JBATHJ010000064.1:0-6085 GCA_049666625.1 Gammaproteobacteria bacterium
CTCTAATTCGCAGCGATACAATTACTACGGCTCGCTGATGTATATAGACCTGGACAATTTCAAAAACGTCAATGATTCACTTGGCCACTCGATTGGCGATATCCTGCTGACGCAGGTCGCTGAAAGACTTTCCTCGCAGGCCCGTAGTGGTGACACAGTTTTCAGGCTCGGCGGAGACGAGTTTGTCTATATCCTCAGCAACGCCGGCAAAACCGAAGCCGAAGCCACCAGCACATCGCAAAAAGTCGCCATGCGCGTCATCCAGACACTGTCAAAACCAATTGATATTGGCGAATTCAACCTGCACATCACGCCAAGTATTGGCATAGCCATATTCCCGGATTCATACGAAGGCAATAACGACAGTGAAGATGTACTGAAACATGCTGATACTGCCATGTACCGCGCGAAAAAAATGGGCCGCAATCGTTACGAGTTTTTCGATCCGCAAATGCATCATGAAGCAAACAAGCGGCTGATTATCGAAGACCATCTACGCAAGGCAATTCTGAATAATGAGCTGAGCCTGGAATATCAACCCATTGTCGATATTAATGGCAATATTACCGGCGCCGAATCCCTGGTCAGGTGGAACAATCCTGCCCTGGGCCAGATTAATCCAGAGCAATTTATCGGCATTGCAGAAGAAAGCAATCTTATCCTCGAACTCAGTGAATGGATCACCAGGCACTGCTGTATTTTTGCCGAGCAACTCAACAAACAACTTCCAGAAACATCACTATTCAAATACATCAGCATTAATATCAGCCCGCGCCAGTTTATACAGGCCGACTTTGTAGAAACCATATCCAGTACGATAGATGCCTGCAAGGTGCCAAACAATTTTATCAAACTTGAATTTACCGAGAATGTATTACTCGACAACATTGAGTCTACGATCGAAAAAATGCAGCAGCTCAAAGACTGTAATATTGATTTCCTGCTGGACGATTTCGGTACGGGTTATTCGTCCCTCGCGTATTTGCACAAACTTCCGATCCGCCTGCTGAAGATAGATAAATCATTTATCACGGATTTTCACACACAGCACACTGACAAACAGGCGATCGTCAATGCCATCATGGTCATGGCCGAACAGCTAGGTATTGAATGTATAGTTGAAGGCGTTGAAATACAGGAACACGTCAATTATTTCAAACAAAAGAATGTGTTCGGCATGCAGGGTTATTTTTTCTACAAACCCATGAGTGGTGATGAACTAACAAACTTGCTGACAGGTTAATCCGGGGTCTCTGACACTGTTTTCTTGCTACGTTTCGCCGCCTTATTCAGGCGCTGCAGTTCTTCCAGTTTCTGCCTGATTTTAATTTCCAGCCCGCGCTCAACCGGAAAGTAATACTGGCGCTCACCCATGTTCTCAGGGAAATAGCTTTCACCAGCGGCAAACGCATCTGCTTCATCGTGCGCATAGCGGTAATCTTCTCCGTGACCCAGCTCTTTCATCAGTTTTGTCGGCGCATTGCGAATGTGCATGGGCACTTCCTGCGAACCTGACTGTTTTGCATCGCGCATGGCCGCGCCCATCGCCGTATACACTGCGTTACTTTTTGATGTACATGCCATGTAAACAATGGCCTGCGCAATCGCCAGCTCACCTTCAGGACTGCCGAGCCGCTCGTAAGTATTCCATGCATCCAGCGCCAGCTGCAAACTGCGCGGATCGGCATTGCCGATATCTTCCGAAGCCATGCGCACTACTCGACGCGCAATGTATAACGGATCACAACCACCATCGATCATGCGTGCATACCAGTACAAAGCAGCATCGGGACTGCTGCCGCGCACGGATTTATGCAGGGCCGAAATCTGGTCATAAAACGCATCACCGCCTTTATCGAAACGGCGCAGGCTTTGAGAGGTGACGTCCTGGATCACGTCTTCAGTAATCAGGTTCGAACCGTCCTGCTGCGCGGTTGCAAGGTCAGCGGCAATTTCAAGAAAGTTCAGCGCCCTGCGTGCATCGCCATCGGCAATATTTGCCAGCATTTGCAAACACTCGTCTGCAATAATGATATTTTGCTTTAACAGGCCGTGCTCACTGCTTAGCGCGCGTCGCATCAGCACCACGATGTCATCAGTCGAAAGGTCCTTGAGAACGTAGACTTTGACGCGAGAGAGCAAAGCGTTGTTGAGTTCAAAAGACGGGTTCTCGGTAGTGGCACCAATAAAATACACGGTGCCGTCCTCGACATGTGGCAGAAATGCATCCTGCTGCGATTTATTAAAACGGTGGACCTCGTCAACAAACAGAATGGTGCGACGTCCCTGATGCTGAAATTCTTTTGCTCGTTCGATTGCAGAGCGAATATCTTTAACGCCTGACAGGACTGCTGATAATGCAATGAACTCGGCCTGGGCAGTGTTGGCAATAATGCGTGCCAGCGTGGTTTTGCCGGTGCCGGGTGGGCCCCAGAACACCATCGAATGCAGGCTGCCGGTTTTTATCGCCTGGGTCAGCGCCTTGTGTTCACCAAGAATATGCTGCTGACCAAGGTAGTCATCGAGAGTTTGTGGCCGCATGCGATCTGCCAGCGGCCGGTATGCAGCAGTGCTGAACAAATCATCTGCCGGCGGCACTAGGAGCCTCCGAACACATCGACCCCTTGCGGTGGTGTGAATTTAAACAAATCCGATTTAAGCTGCGCATTAGCGCGCAGGCCGTCGAATACAATATCAGTTGTCTGTTCAAACTGGTCGCGCAACTGCATGAAGCGCATGCCGTTCTTGTCCATGCCAACGACCACACCCTTGAAATCGGCATCATCGTTTTTGTTGATCAACTCGAGGCGATAGATGCCATCCTGGTTATCCAGTTCACGCACATCAAACGCCTGCTTCAGCTTCAGCCGGCCCTCGACCAGCGCCATGGGGGTATTGCTTAAAATAGCATCCTGTTTCTGTACTGTGACCTGTTGCAGGTCTACATCGTATACCCAGATACGTTCGCCGTCGGAAACAATCTGCTGTTCGTAAGGCAGTGCGTAGTCCCAGCGAAACTTGCCCGGTCTTGACAGGTAAAACTTGCCGCTGGACTGTTTCAGCACATCGCCATTTTTTGCGCGCAGTGTCTGTACAAAATCTGCCGACATCGAATGGGTATCGGTGAGGAATTTATCCAGCAGGCGCTCACCCTCCCCCGCGAAAGCCGTGCCGGCTATCACTAATAAAACAGCGAGAAAGATGCGTTGAATTGTTTTCATATGGGTAACTAGCTTCGACAGGGATTATATGAAAAATTCATTTTTCATTTTTCATTATTCATTATTCATTGCTTTCAAGGTGGCGGCGGCGCCAGCACTTCGCGAGAGCCGTTCGACTGCATCGCACTCACCACGCCGGACGCTTCCATTTCTTCAATCATCCTGGCGGCGCGGTTATAACCGATTTTCAACCGGCGCTGCACGTATGAAATTGAAGCCTTGCGTGACTCGGTGACAATGGCGACTGCTTCATCGTACAGCGCGTCGACATCATTGCCGCCACCTGCAGGGGTTTCACCTGGCAACATGATGTTCGCCGAACTCTCCTGGGTGATGTCTGCAATATAATCCGGCTCACTTTGCTGCTTGAGAAATTTCACCACGTTATGTACTTCGTGGTCATCAACAAATGCACCGTGCACGCGCACGGGAATACTGGTACCCACTTCCATGTAAAGCATGTCGCCATGACCGAGCAATTGCTCGGCACCCATCTGGTCGAGAATCGTGCGCGAATCTACCCGCGCCGATACCTGGAACGCTATGCGGGTGGGGATATTGGATTTAATCAGGCCGGTAATCACGTCCACCGAGGGACGTTGCGTAGCAAGAATCAGGTGAATACCCGAAGCGCGCGCTTTTTGTGCAAGGCGTGCGATTAACTCCTCGATTTTTTTACCGACCACCATGAACAGGTCGGCAAACTCATCCACCACCACGACAATATACGGCAAGGTAGTGAGTTTTTGCGGTTGTGCACCCGGTGCCGCGTGGTCAGGGTCAAACAATGGATCTTCCAGCGGCTTGCCGGCATCAATCGCTTCCTTCACTTTACGGTTATAGCCGGCAATGTTACGCACCCCCAGCGACGCCATCAGCGCATAGCGGTTTTCCATTTCGCCGACACACCAGCGCAGGGCATTGGCGGCGTCTTTCATGTCGGTCACCACCGGTGTCAATAAATGCGGGATGCCATCGTATACATTGAGCTCGAGCATCTTCGGGTCGATCAGGATCATGCGCACTTCGGACGGTTTGCTCTTGTAGAGCAAGCTCATGAGTAGCGCGTTGATGCACACTGATTTACCCGAACCGGTGGTACCCGCGACCAGCAAATGCGGCATTTTGCCGAGGTCGGCCACCACCGGGTTACCGGAAATGTCTTTGCCCAGTCCCAGCGTGAGCGGCGACGTCGATTTGTCGTACTGCTTTGACATCATGATTTCGCTGAGCGCGACGATTTCGCGGTGCTCGTTAGGAATTTCCAGGCCGACCACGGTCTTGCCCGGAATCACTTCCACCACGAACACACTTTGCACCGACAGCGAACGCGCCAGGTCTTTTGACAGCGCGGTAATCTTGGCGGCCTTGACGCCGGGCGCAGGCTGCATTTCAAAACGGGTAATCACCGGGCCGGGATGCACCGCGACCACCTCGACCTCGACACCAAAATCGGCAAGCTTGATTTCGACCAGCCGCGACAGTGCTTCCAGCGCTTCATTCGAATAGCCTTTGGTGTGCGGCTGGGGCGGGTCGAGCAGGCGCAATGCCGGCAACTCGGAATCCACCGGCGAATCAAACAGCGCAATCTGCTTTTCACGGTCGAGCCGCTCGGAGATTTCGACTTTTTTCACTATCGGTTCGATGCGAACTTTTTCTGAACCGCGCGCCACGCGATCTGCAATGCGCTGTTTATCGGCCTCGACCACCTCGTGGCGTTGCTGCTTCGCTTCCTGCCCGGCGCGGCGTTCCTGGATATATTCATATGCAGATAGCGCGCGCTGTTGCAGCCATAATGATGCCCTTGTCACAGCCATGCCGGTGATATCGATCACGCTGAACCAGGACAGGCCGCTGAACAGGGTTATACCGGCGAGAAACACCGCGAGTAATAACAGCGTGGAACCGAGCAGCCCCATCACCCCGGCCATGGCATCACCCAGCCAGCGGCCGAGAATACCGCCGCCGTCCAGCGGCATGATGTCAGCCGATACCTGGAAGTGCATGCTGGTCAGCGCACAGCCCGCGGCCAGGGTGACAAAAAAACCGACCCAGCGAATCCCCAGTATGTGGTAATCAATTTCGTCGGGATCGTGGTCAGCACGGTTGCCGCGCAATACCAGCCAGCCGCTATAGGCCAGCATCACCGGGAACAGGTAGGCGAGAAAACCAAACAGGCTGAACAACACATCGGCGAACCAGGCGCCGACCACGCCGGTGGCATTGTGAACCGCCTCGCGGGTGCCGGTGTGCGACCAGCCCGGATCGTCAATAGTGTAAGTCACCAGCGCAGCCAGCAGGAACAGCGCGAGCGCGCCCAGCACCAGCATCGCGCCCTCGCGCAGGCCGTGCTGTACGTGCGTTTTAAGCTCGGTGCCTGTGGTTGTCGTTTTTGTGCGGCGTGCCTGGGCCAATCAGTTCATCCAGAGTATTAATAGAGTGTGGCCATGCTCGGCCAGATGCGACATTCTACCCAAGTTGGCGGTGCGGTTCACCCGCCGTATGCGGTATCGGGACATATCTCTCATGCCATCAGCCAAGCTCGAGCTGCAACACCGGGTCAACCACCCTGCCAGCGTGGATCGCGACAGCGTTCTTGAGCTGAGGCAGATCATCCAGCCGGGTGCTGGCGAGTTGCTGCACGTAGGGCAGAATCGCCGCTGAAAGCGATTGCGCCGCCGTGCGCGGCACCGCACCCGGCATATTGGGCACCGCCGAGTGCAGCACCTCAAGATGGCGGTAGACGAGCTCCTGCGCCGTGGTCGAACGAATGCCCTCGATACAGCCGCCCTGGTCGATCGCGATATCGACAATAACCGAGCCGGGATGCATGCGCGCGATGCTGTCCTGCCTCAGCACTACCG
>JBATHJ010000065.1:0-3616 GCA_049666625.1 Gammaproteobacteria bacterium
CGGTGATATCACGCCCATCAGCGCCGAGTACGGGATGTTGATCGCAGTATACGCCAGCATCATCAACGTGTAGGTCACGTAGGCGTAGATCAGTTTGCCATCCGGTGACAGGTCGGGGTTGGCGAACATGGCATAGCCCAGCACGCCATAGGGCACGGCGACCCATAATAAATACGGGCGAAACTTTCCCCAGCGCGATTCAGTGCGGTCAGCAATCACCCCCATCAACGGATCGCTGATGGCATCGATAACCTTGGTGGCGATGAACATGATGCCGACCGCGGCCGGATCGAGGCCAAAAATATCGGTGTAATAATAGAGCAGGAATATATTGAAAAACTGGAAGAAAAAATTTGAAGCCGTATCACCCAGGCCGTAGCCGAGTTTTTCGCCAAACGTCAGCGCCTTGTCAGGTGCATTCATTGATAACCCTCATTGGTCGATTCAATACAACCGCCGCATTGCGACTGCGAGTAGTTCAATCACTGGGTAAAAGCACTTCCAGTTGCGTGACCACCTCGGGGCTATCCCAGTAGATAGCACCGTTAACACCATACTCGATTTTGCCCTCTGCGCCTATAACAAAGGTGGCAGGAAACACCAGTACATTCCACTCGGCTGCAACGCGACCATCCGTATCCAGCAAGACGGGAAAATCCACCTTGACCATTTGCATAAAATCGCGAATACGTTGTTCGTCTTCGGCGTAGTTGACTGAAATCAGTTCGAATGCCCTGCCCTGCATTTTTTCGCGCAGGTGATTGAGCGAAGGAATTTCTTCGACACAGGGCGTACACCAGCTTGCCCAGAAATTTATCAGCGTGACCTTGCCGCGATAATCATCACGTTTGAATTGTTCGCCGAGTGAATTGTTAAGATCAAGTACAGCAGGTTGCGGCTTGCCTTTAAAGGGTTTTAGCGTGATATCCAGCCCGCCGGGTTCACCCGGACTGGCATCGGCCAGGACCGCAACCGGCGGTGGCATTGTCATACCATCGAGCACCCGTATTACACGCGGCAGTTCACTCACCAGTGACTTGAGCACCTTGTGTGTTTCTGGCGCATTGTCTTCGTTGTAAAACACACCGGTGACACCAGGCAATATTTTCAGCATGATTTTTGCACCGCCGGTTTCGAGTTGTTCCATGCTGGCGTCGAGTTGCCAGCGATTGCCGCGCTTGCCTGACTGGTAGAGCATGATCGGAATATTGGTTGCGCTCGCGATCGGATCGTAAACCGGGGGTAGCCCCAGTTCCGGTGTGCTGCTGTAAAGTTCGGGTGAAAACAGCACCGCACCCGCAAGGTACGGGTCCGGGTGATTGTTATTTGCAAAAAACTCTTGTTGCCAGATGCGTGCACCGCGCAATACCGGCAGTGCGCCGTTTGCACGTGTCATCAACACCACTGTTTTACCCGTGCGCGAATGCGCTACTGAAACAAGTCCCGCAACGTAACGGCCATCCATTGCGCGCAACGTGCTGGTGCTTTTTGGAAGGAACAGGCTTTCGGCAAGATCGATATGCCAGACTTCAAGGCCGCGTGCAGATAATTTCTGCGCCAGCTGATACGCGCGTTCGTGGGTGCCAAAACCGGGCGTGACCCATAGCAGCAGGTGGGTGCCGTCTGCAGGAAACTGCAGTACATCCAGTTCATGCTCGAGCACATTAACGCTGATGCTGTTCGCGCCTGGCTCAGCATACAGCTGTGCGCTGAATAACAATGACACCAGCATTAGCAGGCAACAACGCAGGCGCATTATGTTTGTAAACCAGGTTTGCATATATCACTCAACATTCGATCACGTTTACTGCCAGGCCACCGCGCGATGACCCGGTCGAGCGAGACAAAATGTTTGCCATCACCGCGCAGTGCGAGTCGCGCATCGGCCCGACGGTATGCGAACTCGACGGGCCGAGGCCGATAGTAAACAGGTCAAAAACACTCAGCTTCATTCGGATCGAGTCACCAGCATGACCACGCCAAGCAGCAGGCTCACCACCAGTAACACGCTGGACATAACCAGCAGGGCTTCTGCCATGGTAATGCCGAACAGTAACTCGGGGGTATAACCGCAGGTGGTTTTGACTTCAAACACCGCCGGCCACCAGCGGTCCAGCGCCAGCCACGATGGCAGGCCAAGGTCAAAACCGCAGGTTGAGATAATAAAACCACGCTCGGTACCGAGGAGTTGCCAGGCGCGCTCCAGCATGCCGGCCGCGATACCGGCGACCAGCAGATGTGCCAGCGCACAGCTAACACGCGATCTGCGTACCACGAAACCCAATAGCGCCAGCAGGATAAGCCCGAGCACCCAGAGTCGCACCTGGATACACATGACACAGGGCGGATACGCCAGCACATGCTGATATAACAGCGCCGTGGCCTCGAATGAAATCCCCAGCAGGAGCAGCCCCAGCCAGTAAAATCGGTGTCTGCCCAGCTCAAATAGTTTTTGCATTACTCGGTTACCTGTTGTTTCGCGAAATTATAATACATGGTTTTAGCTGGCTTATTGCAAAGTGCCAGCGCCCTGTTAGTATGGTCGCCCGTTTTCTAGAACTTATCGACAAAGAGGTGCCTGATGCCCTACTCACCTGAACAAATGCACGAACTTGATGTGCTGATTCGATATAACCTTGATACCAACCTGCAGGGCATAAAGGTTCATAAAAACGCAAATCCGGAAATTATCGAGGCGGTCTCTCGGCTGTATCAAAAAGGCCTGCTGACCCAGCGCGATGGCGGCTATCTGACAGACCTGGGCAGATCGGCAGCCGAGCATGCGCAGGCCCTGATGCTCATGCTGGCGCCGCACAGTATGGCGAGTTAGCATCTAACACTCATATAAACAAAGCGTTAAAATCATCAGTTAAGACAGTTTCTAGATCGAAAAGACCCATACTTCCACACGAAAAAGCAGCACAATCCGCCCCGAACGGCAGCGTTCATACCGATATCTTCATCCCCTGCTGGCGATTATTTTCAGACAGATGACTACACATGCCAATCTGGCAGTATATCTATTCAAAAGTGCACATTATTAGAATCTTAAGTAAATGAATTACTTGAGTTTTATGATGTCAGACACAATTCCCTGGAATACTGCATATACTCGTTCTACATGTGCCTGAAAATACAGTCGTGACCGATAACACATTATTAGAGAAACAGGTTCTACCCCTGTTCGAATCAACTCGACTGGGTGGTTTGGCCAATATTTTTGCTGTGTGGCTGGTCTACGGGCTGGTCATCGGCTCGCATCACGAGGAGAACGCACTCTACCTCGGCATTGTTATCACAATACTCTCGCTTATCCGCATCCTGATATCAGATCACTACCTGCGTGTGCGTGATCCCAGGTTGAAACGCTACCTCGCCAGCCAGTTGCTGCTGACATTTTCCATCGGTGTGGCCTGGGGTCTGTTTGCGCTCATGCAGTCAGCCCAGGAAGACGCCGCCATTCGCAACATGGTGTTCCTGATTAATTTCGGCATGATCGCCGGCAGCCTTGCAACCCTGTCAGTCTGGGTGCCGGTGTATGTTGCCTATATCACGCCCCAGGCGGTCTGCATATTTGCCGTGCTCGCTATCCAGGGCACCAATCTCAGCCTGTATA
>JBATHJ010000066.1:0-3015 GCA_049666625.1 Gammaproteobacteria bacterium
TTTTAAATAGCTCATGGATGAATACCCCGTACCAAAATCATCAATGGCAATATGCACACCGAGGTTTTGTAATCGGCTAAGATTATCGACCACGAATTCACCATCATGCATCAGCGTACTTTCCGTCAGTTCGAGCTCGAGATACCTTGGTTCAAGACCCGCCCGCTGTAAGGCGAGACTGACTTCGTTAGTAAATCCATCGTCACGGATCTGTAGACCGGATATATTTATCGCAACTGTAAATTCGCTTAGCCCGGCGTTGACAAGTTGCTTGCCGTGCCGACATGCGGATTGAATCAGCCATTGACCTATCGGCTGAATCAGCCCGGTTTCCTCAGCAATCGGAATAAACTCTTCGGGTGAGATCATGCCCATTTCCGGGTGGTTCCACCGCATGAGCGCCTCGACACCCACCAGTGACGCGTTATTGGCACACACCTGGGGTTGATAAAACAGCTCAAGTTCATTGCGCTTGATGGCAAGACGTAAATCACTCTGAAGCTGATATTTTCGGCTGTATACGTCGTTGATCTCACGACTGAAAAACTGGTAATTGTTTTTACCGTGGAGCTTGGCTTCATACATCGCCATATCTGCATTGACCAGCAGGATGTTGGCATTCACTGCGTCGTCAGGGCAAACGCTAATACCGATACTGACACCAATATAGAATTTTCTGTCTTCAAACACGAAGGGATTCGACAGCGCCTTTATGCATTTCTCTGCAATCGAGGAAACAATGCTTATACCAGCAACGTCCTCGAGCACGATAGCGAATTCATCACCCCCGACACGGCATATATAGTCATCTTTGCGTAGCACGTTGGACAGGCGCGCGGACACCTGCTTGAGAAGCAGGTCGCCCATTTTATGCCCCAGGGTGTCGTTAACGACCTTGAAGTCATCAAGATCAAGAAACAGCAGCACCAGGGTGCGGCCTGACTCTATTGACCGGTCAACGGCAGCATTAAGATGATCGTGAAAAAAATGCCGATTTGGCAAGTCAGTAATAACATCATAATACGCCAGCTTGTCCAGATGCTTTTCTGCCTTGTATCGTTCAGAAAGTTCGTATGCAAGTTTTTCATCATTGACCTGGATATGCGTCAGCATTTTATTGAAGTATTTTGCGAGCGCGCCAATCTCATCTATATCGTTGGCTTCAGCGCGAATACTGTAATCATCATTGTGAATCACAGTATCCATGACGTCGGTGAGTTTTTTTAATGGCAAAGTAATACTGCTTTTTAACTTGAGAAGGAGCAGCGAAGCCAGGCCGAGACCGATCAGGGCCATCATAGATGTGTAATAAATATACTGCATTACATCATCGATCAAATGCGATATATCTGCCCTGATAAACAGCCTGCCAATCAATTCATTGTCCAGGTCAATATCATGCGCGATGTCGATCTTGTTTTGTATCAGGAACCCGCTATCGTGGGTTTGTGTTCGCGATTTCTGCAGGCGCGTACTATCATCGGTTGCAAACTGGTCTGGCTCTGTTACATCCTCTGCAAGCCCGTGCTTTATGTAACGCGCCAGCATATTTCCGTCAGCGCTATAAATAGAGGCAGATTGTACGTCGGATGATTCAGAAAATGCCTGTAACACCTCTTCGGCCGTTTTCGCATCATTGAAGACAAGCGCAGCAGTAGTATTGCTCGCCACCATTCTGGCCTGGATCAGTAATGACTCCATGACAGAATCGCGGCTGGTTATGTATTCACTGCGCACTGCCATGATGACTGCAAATAATAATGCACTGGTGGTTGCGGCCATGTTAATAAGCAGAAATTTATTCTGTATCGATAAGCCGCTGAGCGGCTTACGTAAGCCGGAAAAATCCATATTTCAAATGACCTCCTTTGCAAGCACCAGCAGCTTTGCACTGATTTCCAGGTCTGACGCTTTTGCAGCAGTATGATTGACCTCGAAGCCCACCTTGTTGCCATCAATTCGCATACCGATCATAACGCCAAAATCAACCACATTGGCGGCATCTGCTACAGTCAATACATTTGCACCCTGGATTTTATTGAGAGCCTGTTTGAACAAATGGCGCTCGGGTGGAATGATATTCAGGAAGGCAATATGGCATGACCTGACGTCATCGATCAGCTGGGTACGCGTTACCCTGACTGTTCTACCATTAATTTTTTTTCCGTCCAGCTTGTCTATATTGTCACCGAACGGGTCTTTCCCATAAATACAGATTTTCAGAGTATCTGATTCATCCGCCCAGCGTGTAAACCTGGCAAAATTATAAATAAATGCAGCCTTGATGCTGTATTCAGACACAGCATCTGCTGATGCCACGGCAGGCAGGTGCGACACCAGCGCAACCACAGTAGCAAGCAATAATCTATGTAGGGTTCTGTTCAAGCTGAATCGTCCTGATATGATACCTAGAAGGTATACGTTGCCTTGACCCGAAAGTTTCTTCCGTCCTGCATAATACCACTTTGCACATGCTCCTCTGAGGCCGGATCTGCGTACTGCTTATCAAATAGATTGTAAATACTCGCCGATAGCTCCAGTCGATCGTAGACCTTCTGGCTCCCCAGTGTCAGGTTGGTTATACCGAAACCGCCAAGCTTGTCGCCCAGCGGCGTAGTGCGGTGACTCATGTAGCGGAACTCTAGTCCGGCAACTGCTTTTTGCTGGAACACAGGCAGGTTCAGATTAAGCTTTGCCATGTGCTCAGGGGAGTTTGTCAGGCGCATACCTGAATCCCTGTCTTCAGTATCTGCAAAACTGTAGCTTGTGCGCAGCTTCAGGCCTGACTCAGCTATGTATTCTATTTCCAGATCTGTACCAACGGCATCTACGTCGCCAAAATTATCATAAAAAATATCGCCGGTATTGACATCACTATTCAGGCGAATAAGGTTGGTTGTCTGATTTGAATAAAGTGATGCAGTGAATTTAAAGTTGTTACTAAAGTAGTGTTCCAGGTCGAACTCATAGGTTTCGATTTCTTCCGGCTGAAGATTAGTGCTCGGCAAATACCCG
>JBATHJ010000067.1:0-9568 GCA_049666625.1 Gammaproteobacteria bacterium
TGTTTACTCATGACTGGCTGGTCTCCGCCTGTTCTGCTTCACGTAATTGCGCCTCTACTAATTCGGCCTCCTGACGCTCTGCTTCCAGCAATTCAATTTCATCCTCATCTTCCAGCTCAACTTTTTCTATTTTTTCAAACCGGCTACTGATCTTGTGGGCAGACTTGTGTACATCGCCGACATCCCTGTTTGCCTGCTCTATATGTTTTGCAAGATTATCCATGCGCGTTCTGAATCGACCGAAATCTTTTGCCAGGTTGACCAGGTGCTCCTGGATCAGGTGCACCTGCTTGCGGGTTGCTGAATCCTTCAGTACCGCGCGTGCCGTCGTCAAAACAGCCATCATCGTGGTCGGCGAAACCATCCATACTCGCCGACGTTGTGCCTCTTCTACCAGGTCGGAATGATGCGCATGTATTTCCGCGAACACGGCCTCCGCCGGAATAAACATGATGGCGCCATCTGCGGTTTCGTCAGCAATAATATATTTATCAGCAATATCGCTAATATGTTTCTTGATGTCCTGCTTGAACTGGCGTTCCGCACTCAGGCGATCAGCATCGTGCGCATCGGGATCCACCATGCGCTGAAATGAATCCAGCGGAAACTTCGAATCAATCACGATGTTCCCGGTAGGGTCCGGTAGAAACAGCATACAGTCTGCCCGCTTCCCATTCGAAAGCGTGTGCTGCAATGAGAACGTATTTTCCGGCATGACATTTCGCACCAGCCCCGCCATCTGTACTTCACCAAAGGCACCGCGCGAACGTTTATCCGTGAGCACTTCCTGCAAACTCACTACATTGCTGGATAATTCCGTTATCCGTTTCTGCGCTTCATCTATTAATGCCAGGCGTTTTACTACATCGGTAAATGTTTCGGTGGTTTTCTCGAAGCCCTTGCTCAGCCGCTTTTCGACCTGGCCGCTAATTTCGGTGAGGCGCTCATTGAGCGTTTGCTGGATCTGTAAATTTGATTTTGCCTGGCGCTCGACATTGGCCTGTGACATTTCTCCCAGGCGTTTTTCAATACTTTGCTGTAATTCACCAAAGCGTTTTTCAAGTTTTAACTGGACATCTGCGAGGCCTTTCAGCTGCTCTTCACGCAGCAGGTTTTGTGACTGCTGCAAACTGGAATACTGCTTTTCCTGCTCCTTATTGCCTTGCTGCATATCCTGCAACTGGCCGATGATATACATGACCGCCATAACCGCAACCACGCCCAGCACCAGCAGGATTACCCACACGGTTTCCTGGCTCAGCACGCCCAGCAGCATATTCGATTCGTTCAAAACTCACTCCAGTGATCAGACTTGTTCAATACTGTCAGCACCTGCTGCTCGCCTCCGGCCTTGGTATACTAGCCATGCCTGTAAGCGCATACGCTAACCTTACCATTTTAGATAGATCGTTCTCGTGAAATATAAGCTGTGTGATATTACAGAAATTGACGACCCCGGCAGCCGCGCATTCGAACTCAGGTTCAATAATGCGCCGCTTGATGTCTTCGTCGTCCACAGCAATGGCAGCCTGCGCGCATACGTCAACAGCTGTCCACACACCGGTGCCAACCTCGACTGGCAGGAAGACCAGTTTCTTGATCTCGACAAGGCGTTCATTCAGTGCTCAACCCACGACGCACTGTTCGAAATCGACAGCGGCCTGTGCATAGCCGGACCCTGCGTAAATAAATCCCTGCAGGCGCTCAAATTATCTCAGGAAAATGGCACCCTGGTACTGCATATTCCTGATGATTTCATCAACCGCAATGACGGCGACTGATAGTGCTTCTTTTAGCCAGCCAGGCCTCCACAATATGATTCTGGCGACCGCGGCCTCGGTGCTATGCATACCTGGCGGAAACGCGCACGGTCTGGCGCGATTACCGCTTCTGCCGCCAGCCCGCAGTTCCCAGGCCCCAAATTGACCAGTTAATCCAGATTGATTTCGATCAATATTAGTCAATATCTTATCTTTCAGATAGTTGACAAATACATCAATCAGTCTTATGTTAGTAATCGTTCACTTATGTTAGTGAGCGTTAACAAAATATCAACTACCGAGGTGATTTATGAGCGATTTTGACGCTGAATTAGACGCAACCGGCCTGAACTGCCCACTCCCAATCCTGCGCGCCAAAAAAGCGATCTCAGGGCTGGAGGGCGGCCAGACCCTGAAAATCATTGCAACCGACCCAGGTTCAGTGAAGGACTTCGAAGCTTTCTGCAAACAGACAGGCAATGAATTGCTGTCCAGCGGTGAAGAAGGCGGCAAGTTCATGTTCATGATCAAAAAAGCAGCATAATTGATCACAAGCGGAAAACCGGCCCGTATATTTCATAGCAACTCCATGGAGTATATGGGCCGGAAGCCTGCACGAGATTCAACAACATGAATCAACGCATGCCCGCCCCCCAGCGTCGCGACTCTATCCTCCAGGCGGCGCAGGCACTATTCGCAGAAAAAGGCTTTCACGGCGTTTCGATTGACGAAATTGCACGCGTGGTCAATGTTTCCCCGGCGATTATCTACCGCCACTTTGAATCCAAGCAGCAACTCTACGAAACCATCCTGCAGCAAATGTCAGGCAAGCGAGAAAGCTATGTCGACACGGTAGTCAACAGCAGCACCCGTTTTGAAGATGTACTCATCGGCATGACCCAGGTGTATATCAAAAGCGTGGCCGACAACCCCGACATGTTGCGCATCGAATTACAGAGCCTGCTGGATGGCAGCTCGGCCAGCAGTGCATTTTTTAAGAACCGCTGGAAAAGCTTTACAGACTATATCGAATTTGGCCTCAACGAGCGCATGGCCTATGACGTCCCCAACCGCGAGATCACCATCATGGCTGCCGGACTGATGTTTCAGGGCATGGTCCGCGAAGCCCTGATACAGAAATTTTTACAGTTGCACGACCGGCTCGAAGACCTCAGCATGGACGAACTCAGCCAGGAACTTGTCGCATTATTTTTACGCGCCGTAGGTATTAACAAATCACATATTTCGCGCAAGGCCGTGATCAAATCATAACCTGTTAACCTGCATGCCGCCCTGCATGGTCCCACGTCTGGAAGCATCGCCAGAATCAGGCTAGACTTGCCCGGCGAGATTTAGCATGATCGCGCCATGCACACCACATTCACAATAATTTAAAGCAATAACCCGGAGTTTATCTGCATGCACAATATAACCAGGCACCTACTGACATTCACCCTGCTGTTTTCGCTGGCAACCATGTCTGTCAGTGCATTAGCCGATAATCCAAAAGTTAAGATGGATACCGATAAAGGCACGGTGATTATCGAGCTGTACCCGGACAAAGCCCCCGATACAGTCAAAAATTTCTTACGCTATGTTGAAGCCGGAAAATATGACGGCACCTTATTTCACCGCGTCATCAAAGGCTTTATGAACCAGGGCGGCGGCTTTGACCGTGAATATAAAAAAGTGGACACCTTTTCCCCGATAATAAATGAAGCTGATAATGGTTTGAAAAACACCCGCGGCACCATCGCCATGGCGCGCACCAATGACCCCAACTCGGCCACTAACCAGTTTTTTATCAACACGGTGGATAATCACATGCTGAACCACACGAATAAATCAGTACGCGGCTGGGGTTATTGTGTTTTTGGAAAAGTGGTTGAAGGCATGGATGTCATGGATAGAATCTCGCAGGTAAAAACAGGCGCTGCCGGCCCCTTCCCGTCCGACGTGCCAGCAGAGCCCCTGGCTATTCAAAAAGTGACATTGATCCAGGCTGAAGCCGACGATGGCAAAGCCACATCAAAAGAGTAAAAGCGTTTGAGAGCGCGCGCCACACGCACGCTCTCAAACTTTTGATGCAACTAAACCGCGGTCAGCGCTGGCAGATAATATTCACTCACCAGCAAGGGCTTCTCAGAAACGTAGAACACTGAACGCCGTCCCCAGATATCACCTTGTTTAACGCCGGTGTGCTTGAACAGCACATCGCTATTATTTAATCGCGAAACCATCACCCGACCTCTGCGCATACTTTGGTCTGCAAACAGCATCGCGCCAAGCGGCCGATTACCCAGATTGGCATAACTGCGCTCTTTGCCCGACAACGTGGCCAATGGAATCACGGTGCGCGCATATACCACGGCGATATCAGCGCAGAATAATCGTACCTGCCTGACCAGGGCGGAATCACCATAATGTAAATCCAGTACACTGATTTCATCCAGCCTGGGCTTTTCAATTTTTTGAGAAATCAATTCAACGCGAAACTGCCCGGGACATCGCCGTTGCAAGCGCGCCGTCAACGAAGACGAATCAAACAACCAGTCAAGCAGTGCATGCGGCACTTCTTTATTGAAAAGCTGCCTGCGGGTAAGCCAGCGGGACTGAAAATGATGTGCAGGCATGAACAAAAGCCGAATAATCTATCGAGAGCGCAATCATACCGCTTCTCAGATTGAAATGAGAACTCTATTTGTGTTTACATCGGCAGGGGATGCCCGGGCGCTATCGATGTGGATCGGCAGTCGTGCATTATAACCAGCGCAGCAGTATTTCTTCGAGTTCATCCATTTTTACCGGCTTACCAATATAGTCATCCATACCGGCATCGAGGCAGCGCTCTCGATCACCTTCCATTACATTAGCTGTCATTGCAATCACTGTTATATGCGGCCTGGACATTTGTCTTTCATAATCACGCAATATGCGTGTTGCGGCAAATCCGTCCATCTCTGGCATCTGGCAGTCCATTAACACCACATCAAATGTTTCAGTTTCCAGCTGCTTCAATGCCAGGTTGCCATTGGCGGCCACCACGGTTTGTAACCCGAGCTTTTCCAGCATTTTACTGGCAACCATCTGGTTGACCGGATTATCTTCGGCAAGAAGAATACGTGCGTTCGGCAGGCGGCGTTTTTCTTTAGACGCATCAACCGGTTTCTTTTTAAGGCCACTTTGCGCAACACCCAGCGGAATTTCAAACCAGAAGGTTGAACCCTTTCGCGGCTCACTTTCAACGCCCAGCTTGCCACGCATCAGGTTTACCAGCTGCTTAACGATAGCCAGCCCCAGGCCGGTGCCACCGTATTTTCGTGTGGTTGACCCGTCCGCCTGGGTAAATGCATTAAACAATTTTTCCAGTGTAACTTTTTCAATGCCGACACCGGTATCACTGATCTCGATGCGCACCACTGCATTGTCAGCATCGTGACTTAGCAGTTTTAATCTTACGCAAACCTCTCCCTTCTCGGTGAACTTCAGCGCATTGGATATCAGGTTGACCAGGATCTGGCGTATCCGTGTTGGATCACCAATAACAAACCCGGGCAATGCATCATCAATTTCACTGTACAGATTCACATTTTTTTGATCTGCATTGAGCGCGTGCAGGCTTGTGATATCTGATATCACCTCGCGAAGATCAAACGCAATTTCTTCCAGGCTGAGCTTGCCGGCTTCAATTTTTGAAAGATCGAGAATGTCATTTAAAATGGACAACAGTGCTTCTGCTGATTTGTGCGCGGTTGAGGCATACTCACGCTGCGTCTCGGTTAAATCAGATGCTTCCAGTAATTGAAGTGTGCCTATCACACCGTTCATGGGTGTGCGAATTTCATGGCTCATGTTCGCCAGGAACTGGCCCTTCGCTGCCGACATACGTTCGGCCCGATCGCGTTCTTCGACAAGCTCGGTTTCCACTTCTTTAACATATTCGACTTCGTTACTAAGGCTTTTATTCAGGCGCTCGAGGTCCTGACTGGCACGCGTCAGTTCATCGATCAGGCCTTCATTTTTGTAAGACAGTTCAAGCACAGCCATGGATGACTGGTTCATTTTGTGCACCGCCAGGATCATTACACCCAGAAAAAAACCGGTCATTGCCGCCAGTGCGTAATACACTTCGCCGCCGATGCTGAACAATCGAACCATGAGCGGTAGTAACACAAAACCAACATAGGCGTAGTACACCCACGCCACGTGTGAATACATGATGCCACTGGCAGATACACCCACCAGCAAAAACGCAAGCACCACCTGCTCGATCTGGTTGTAGGGAAACATCAGAACTGAAGTGATTCCCCAGCCTGCGCCTGTCACCATCACGGCCACCAGGTACCAGCGCCGCACGACTTCAAGCGGAATACGTGTTTTTTGTTCTTTATAGAGACCGAAATAGTGAATGCTGGCGCGGAAAACAAACAGCAATGACATCATGCCCAGCCACACCAGTAACACCTGTGGCGGAAGTTTTTGCCAGAGTAGAATGACCCAGATAATGGCCATCACAAATGAAGTGGCATTGCCAAAACCCGAGCTTTCAATCAGTCGCGAAACCTGGGTTTGCTGCACACGCTCCTGCCAGCTGCCCGCATCGTGTAACTGGCTGGCATCGGTATTGGCAGCGGCGGCCTGTGCGGTGTTGGATGACATGGATTTAGTTAGCAGTTAAACATCTATTGTAGCTAAATAGACGAGATATGGAGAAAATTCCAGCACGATTGCTCACACTTCGCCATACCTGTCAGCGGTGCCAAGCCAGCGCCTGATCAGCGGCCTGACGGCTTCGGGATGGTGTTGCATTATGGTCTCAGCCGCGCGCTTTACATCCGGCAGCATCGCCTGCTCACGCACGATATCGGCGATGCGTAACTGCAGCAGCCCGGTCTGGCGGGTGCCCAGCACTTCCCCGGGCCCGCGCATTTCAAGATCTTTCTGCGCGACAACAAACCCGCTTGCGGTTTCGCGCAATATCGATAGTCGCTGCCGGCCCTGTTGTGACAGCGGCGCGTGATACATTAATACGCAGGCGCTTTTTCTGCTGCCACGTCCAACCCGGCCACGCAGCTGGTGCAATTGTGCAAGGCCGAGACGCTCGGCATTTTCAATCACCATCAGCGAAGCACCGGGCACATCAACACCGACCTCGATCACGGTCGTCGCTACCAGCAGATCGATGTTACCCTGTTTGAAACGCTCGACAATATCCGCTTTCTGTTCCTGTTTCATGCGGCCATGCACCAGGCCGATATTCAGATCACTCAATTCAAGCGTCAACTGGGCCGCTGCCTCTTCGGCCGCCTGGCATTGCAATACATCAGATTCTTCAATCAGTGTGCACACCCAGTACGCCTGCTCGCCTCGCTTGCAGGCACTGGCAACGCGATCAATTACTTCCTGGCGACGCGCATCGGACACAACCACCGTCGAAATCGGTTTGCGGCCTTTAGGCAACTCATCAATTACCGAGTAGTCGAGATCCGCATAGGCTGTCATCGCCAGGCTTCTGGGTATCGGCGTGGCAGTCATGATTAACTGGTGCGGCACTGTTTGTTCAAGTTTGCCTTTCTGTTGCAGCGCGAGACGTTGATGCACGCCGAAACGGTGTTGCTCATCGACAATCACCAGCGCGAGATTTTTGAATACGACTTCATCCTGAAACAATGCATGCGTACCGATCACAATCTGCGCACCACCATTCGCAATCGAATCGAGCCGCTGCTGGCGCGCCTTGCCCTTGTGCTTGCCCGTCAGCAACAGGCACTCATATTCATATGCATCAAACCAGCGGCTAAAATTTTCAAAATGCTGCTGTGCAAGAATTTCAGTCGGCGCCATCACTGCAACCTGCCGCCCGTTTGCAGCGGCTGCGAGTGCCGCGCAGGCAGCGACAACTGTTTTCCCCGATCCCACATCGCCCTGCAACAAGCGGAGCATGGGGATGTCTGTTGCCAGGTCGCGCAGAATTTCTGCAATGACCTTTTGTTGTGCCCCGGTTAGATCAAAACCCAGGCCCTGTACAAAAGCCTGGTAACTATCACTGGCAAGTTTTAGCTGGACCGCTTTTTTAGATTGCATGCGTTTGCGCAGCTGTACCAGGCTCAGTTGATGCGCGAGCAGTTCTTCGAAAATAAGCCTGCGCTGCGCCGGGTGTCGATACTGCTCGATTTCCTGCAACTGTATATCTGGCGGTGGCTGGTGCACGGTGTGGATGGCACTCTGCAAATCGGGGAATGCCTGCGCTGCGCGAATAGATTCGGGCAACCAGTCTTTGACAGTATCGGCATCCAGTTGCGACAATACCTGTCCGGCAATGCTGCGTAACAAGGTCTGGTGCACACCTTCGGTTTTTGGATACACCGGGGTGAGGTTTTCCTCGACGTCAGTGGCACTATTCTCGAACAGCCTGCGGTATTCTGGGTGAGTTATCTCCAGGCTGTTCGCGCCCGGCCTGACCTCACCGAAACAGCGCAGGCGAACACCGTTGGCAAGATTCGCCTGCTGGTTAGCATTGAAATGAAAAAAACGCAGCACAATACCGCCAGTGCCATCGGCAAGAAAACACAGCAGGCTTCGCCCGCTGCGGCCACGCACGCGACGACCGCCGAATTTTATTTCAGCGTGCTCAATCACACCTTCAATCACCGCCTGCTGCCCCGGCCGTAATGAACCAATGGGCACGACGCGGGTGCGATCTTCGTAACGCAAAGGAAGGTGAAACAAAACGTCCTGTATATTATGAATATCGAGCCTGGCCAGCTTTTGTGCCACCGCGGGCCCAACACCCTTTAAGGTAGTAACACTCCGATACTCAAAAGAATCATCCTGATCATTTTTCATGTTGTTCGCATATTAGTTATTAAAACTTTGCCACAGAGGTCACAGAGTACACAGAGAAAAACGTTTGGGGTTAAAGATAGCTAATACTTTTCATTCAGGTTCTGACTTATTCACGGCACATGATTCTTGGCCTTAACCTTAATGTCTGTTTTTCCTCTGCGTACTCTGCGCCTCTGCGGTTCATTTTTGTTTTTAATTCTCTGTGCTCTCTGTGACCTCTGTGGCAAATAGTTTATTCAACCCAGTTCCAGCACCGCGTCCATTTCGACCTGTGCATCCTTGGGCAATGCAGCAACACCGATGGCGGCGCGTGCGGGGTATGGCTGGGCGAAATATTCCGCCATGATTTCATTCACCACCGGAAAGTTGGCAAGATCTACCAGAAACACGTTCAGCTTGGCGACGTCTTTCAAACTGCCGCCCGCCGCTTCTGCAACTGCCTGCAGGTTATCGAACACGCGCCTGATCTGTGCCGCTATATCACCGTCTACCAGTGCCATGGTTTCTGGCACCAGTGGAATCTGCCCCGAGAGGTATACCGTGTTACCGCACTTGACAGCCTGCGAGTAAGTACCAATTGCCTTTGGCGCTTTTGTTGTCGCTATAATTTCTCTGCTCATGATGTTTCCCTGGAAAATCGTCTTGTAGTGAATTTGTTGACAGCAGGATACGGCCGTTATGTGCGAGTAATTCGCATCACATTCGGCACCTTGCGTAAACGCCGCATAATGCCGGCAAGATGATCACGACCGCGTATGTCGATCAGGTAGACAATACTCATGCTCAGGCCGTCGCGATCCTCGAGTTCAACATTCTGAATATTGGCGCCTTCATCAGAAAGCACAGTCGCGGTTCGCGCCAGCACGCCCGGCGTATTGGTAGCATCGAGTCGGATGCCGCAGGTAAACACGCCGGTTGCATCGTTCGCCCATTGCACATCAATGTATTTGTCAATTTGTACG
>JBATHJ010000068.1:0-1517 GCA_049666625.1 Gammaproteobacteria bacterium
TTGCGCGCCTGCCATTCGATATGCTGCATCAGTTCATTGCCGCGACCGCTTTGCTGGTAAGCGGGGTGCACCGCAAGGCAGGCGAGTTCAGCCATTTTTTCCTCGACGAACGGGAATAGCGCGGCGCAGGCGATGATCATGCCGTCACGTTCGATCACGGTAAAATTATGAATATCGAGTTCCAGCTGCTCACGCGCGCGTTTAACCAGCGCGCCTTTTTCTTCCAGCGGGGAAATCAGTTCCATGATACCGCCGATGTCGTCAATCGTAGCGGTGCGCAGGCCTTCGTAATTATCCGCCGTGACCAGGGTGCCAGTGCCGTCGCGGGTGTAGAGCTCGAGCAGTAATGCACCGTCGATGCTGCGGCTGACAAGATGTACACGACGCACACCGCCACGGCAGGCATGCGCTGCATTGCTCAGGTGGGCCTGGGTTTCAATACTTGCATCATTGCGGTCGCCGTGATTTTTTTGCCACTGCTCGGCCTGCGGCAGGTTGAGCTGTTGCAGCAAACCGCCGTCTTTGTCGTATACGCCGTTGTTCTCCATGATGAATATCAGCTTGTCAGCCTTGAGCGCTATCGCGGTTTCGGTGGCGACGTCCTCGGCACGCAGGTTGAATATTTCACCCGTGGTGGAATAGCCAATTGGTGATATCAGCGTCATATTATTGTGCGCCAGCTGGTCATTGATGGCATCGGCATCCACCTTGCGTACATTGCCGGTCTGGCAATAATCAATCCCGTCGCGCACACCGTAGGGCTGCGCGGTGACATAGTTGCCCGACACCACGCGTATTGAGGCACCCGCCATCGGCGTGTTCGGCAGGCCCATCGAAAGCTGGGCTTCGATTCGCATACGCACCATGCCCACTGCCTGTTCGACCGCGGGTAAATCTTCCGCCGTGGTAATGCGCAGGCCGGCGCTGAATTCGGACTGGTTTCCCAGCGCCCTGAGCTGGGTTTCGATCTGCGGACGCGCGCCGTGCACCAGCACGATGCGCACACCGAGACTGCCGAGCAGGGCAATATCGTGGATCAGGTGCGCGAAGCTGCTGTGCTCAACGGCTTCTCCGCCGAACAGAATCACAAAGGTGCTGCCGCGGTGCGCGTGGATATAGGGTGCGGACTGGCGGAACCAGTCGACATGGCCCTGCTGGCTGGCGGGATCTACGGGTGCTTTTTTCAATGAATGCGTCCTGAGTCCTGTGATTTTAATGTGCGATTCCGGCTCGACACTGATCTTAATCGAGATTATCGCTCAAAGCCTTCGAAACATACTGAAGAAGATTGTAATATACGCAACTTGGGTGTGCGACACACATAATATATAAATTCACGGGTTTAACATGGCTAGCGACAGCAAAAAAGACAACAGGCGCAAATATTCCTCAATCATCGTCGATGGCGTAGAACATGCGCCCAGTCGTGCCATGTTGCACGCGGTCGGGTTTGAAGATGCCGATTTCAAAAAGCCCCAGGTGGGCATTGCCTCGACCTGGAGCATGGTGACGCCGTG
>JBATHJ010000069.1:0-5257 GCA_049666625.1 Gammaproteobacteria bacterium
GTATATTCGGGGTGTTAGCGGTACCGATGTTGCGATCGTGCGCGAGCGGGTGCTATTGCGGCCGATAGCCAGCATCAGGTAAGTAAACAACAGGGCGAACAGCGGCGTGGCGAGTTTGCTGCCAAGCGAGCTGTCTAGTTGTAAATCAAGTTTCACCAGCCCATGGGATTGCTGTACCGATGTATTGATATCATCAAGCGTAGAGAGCACAGGGTAATGATGGTGCGTAATGTCCGGTTCCTGTCCCGAACTATGCAAATCAACATGTAGCAGGCCGGATATCGATTGCACCACCACAAAAGCTATCAGTAGATAGCCCATCAGTAGTCGATTGCCTGTGCGTAAAAATTGCATATTCCGTTTAAGGTCCGGTTGTGTCATTGCACTCTCAGCCAGATCGCGCGCGGTGTGGCCTGTGCGTATTTCAAAGCTATATAGGGGTGATACTATATCGTTTCCACATTAGAATAAACTTAAAAACTGAAAAATCAAAACTGGTACCTGAAGTGGCGGCCCAGAATAAATAGATATGCATCAAGTTTAATGATCTGGATCAAGTAGAAGATTGCCTGGGCGACAGAGAGCGTTGTTGGTATTGGCGACCCGGACAAATAACCTGATTGTATGAGCGAGCCCCTTATATCAAGGGGCTCGCTACTATTAAAGCCCTGATGCTATCAGGATATCAGTGTCTTACGCCGTGCAATCGCCATAAGTCCAAGTAACCCGGATCCAAACAGCCAGGCAGCAGCAGGCACAGGAACCGCAGGCACGCCAACACCACCCACGATCAATTCGAGCCCATTCACATAAGGTGACGTAATGCTGGTTTGCATGGTGTTGAGAAAATCAATCGTGACGACAGAGCCGCTACCATAGGTATCACCCCAGGTTTGCAGGTAACTATCGATATTCAGCGTGTCACCCACATACGCCAGAAAATCAAACTGCACCAGCCCGGTATCAAAACTGCGTGAGTCAGAGCCAGAGCCATACGGGGTATCTGATCTGGCTGATTGCAGGATGTCCTCAACATTCACAGCTTCATAATCAACCAGGTTGCTCACCCGGCTCCAGATTGAGTGGTAATACGTTTGCTGGTAGTAGCCGCCTGCCGGGTCATAATACCTTGAGTAATAATTATCAACGTTATGATCGAAGCCGGCTGAGAAAGATGCAATCGTAGGCACAGACCAGCCATCTTCGCTCCCCGAGTATTCCGGTCTGTCGACGTTCCTGATACTAAAGCTGTACTGCAAGGAGGAAAAACCTGCATCACTGCCATTGGTAATATCGCTGGTGCCATCAATTTGCATACTGAGCTGCAGCGTTACTGCTGACCCAATGGCAAGCCCGGAAGTGCCTGCACCAATAAGCGTAGTGGTAGCATATGAGGCTGTTGTACTGGAGTAGCCGCCATTGCTGGCACTGGCATAGGTGCCCGAAGCTGATGCAGGTATGCCTGACGACGTGGTTCCAAACACGCTGACGTAACCGGAAGTCAGTCCGGTTGAGTATGGATAGTTATGTTGCGCTGAAGCCGGGTCGCTAACAGTGCCATTGCCACTGCTGTCGGCATAAACAACGTTGGCTTCTGTCGGGTTATAAAACGGTACATAAACCGGTACTGCGTTCACGTTAAGCACTGTGAACATGAGTGCCGAGCCGGTGATACAAGTAAATAACTGCGAGGGATGTTTTGCCTTGTCGGGGCGGGCGCCCGACATGGTGGTTGTTGGGCATTTCATTTCGTTCTCCACCAGTCCTGGGTGAAAGGTTGGTTCCAGTCTGGAGCCTGTAATCATGCATAAAACGTGCACAGTTCAAAATGTTGAACAGATACATCCACTTGTAAAAACAAGGTGTAAAAAGCAATGTAAAAATGTGTAAAGTTTTACCGCAAGGCGTCAATAAAGTTTACATATTTGAAATGAAGCGTATATTTAATCCCCATCAAATGCCTGGACAGGCGCCAGTTCTCTGCTGGCAAACTACGCTATCGCGATAAAAACAATCCGATAATAAACCTGACTAAAGTCAATGGAACGTAACAGAAACAGGATACTGCAGGTCTGCTGGAACAAAACGCAGAACTTAATTTTCAATACAGGTCAAACTGGACAATCAGTTTAGGAGGGCATGAAATGCAACCCAATAGAGCTTCTGTAAAATCCACCCGGGAAGTGAATTCAATGGTTCGCGATCCCGGCAAACCGTTCACCTTCGCAATATCGGCTGAGCAACGCAGGCAGATGATTGCTGAAGCGGCGTACTACCTGGCAGAAAAGCGAGGATTTCAGGGTGGAAGCCCCGTGGACGACTGGTTAAAGGCAGAGCATCAAATCGATAAAATCCTGATACTGTAAGTCAGGGTTGTCTGATACAACATTCGTCGGTGATTAATAGCTGGCGGATGGTTCAGGTTGAAGCGGGCATTTTTATGTCAATAGTGCGGCGTTTCCATCAACAAATTAGTACCAGTATCAGGCTATGCGCAATTCCTTCAGGCTTGCCACTGAGTCACCGCCGCTGATATTCGGGATAATAGTAAGCTCAAGCACTGTCACACCCGCAAGTTCGACATGGTGAATTTCGTTTTCACTGCTGGCGCCATCAGGACTGAAGTTCCATTGTTGTCTTACAATTTCCCTCGGCTGCCCGGCATCGCCTGACCAGCGCAAAACATACTGCTGGGTGCGCGTGACTGCAGGCTCTTCAAATTTCAGCATGATGGTCTTGATGTTTTGCGGAGTATTGAATACCAGCCGGAGTGTCTGTTCGCCCGGGGCAGACGCCCGCCATCCCGAGTGGTTACCGGGAAGCAGTGCCGATTCAACCGGGTGGGCCTCGTCTTCAGAAGAAATCTCAACTTCAACCAGGTCTTCGATATCCAGCCAGTCCTGATCAACAGGTTTTTTATTGGCCTGTTCGGATGATTGATTGACGATTCGTTTACGCATCTGAATACTCCTGTAAATAGTGCAGCTGGTTGACTCGCCGGTTGATAATCCTGTGCTGGTCAAGGCAGCTGCTGGTGAGTCGCCCGGCACAGTGCCGTAAAAGTGTGTTACTTCAACTTCGGCGTATACGCCATACTATACGAAATGTTATGCGCCTGCAGATGACGGCTTAGACAGTAATTTGCTGGTCTTCACTAAATCCGGCTATATCATCGCGCTGGTAGTGAATAATCGCGACGATGCGTTTCAGCACATTAATAATTTCAATTTCAGAAAAACTAACAGTATTGGCGGGCTGGGGTGAATTATCACTGACCTTGATGCGCATGTCTGTCAGTTTGAAGCGATCTGCATTGAGGTGTATGAACTGCTCAGGCGTCGAAAAAATTTTGCGAACTTCATCGAGATAAAAAGAAAATACATCTTTATGATCTAGCATTTCATTCAGTTTCTTTTCATCAGCCGCCACTTGCGCCTTGATAGCTGCAGATTCTTTCACCATCCGGCTGGCTTCAGACAGCATGGTGCTTAAACCGTTGCCCTGGGCCTGGCGAGCCCTTAACTTGGCATGCAGGATGCGGTGTTCATTTTCGAGATCACGACGTTTGATCTTGATGCAGGCAATGTGCTGCAGGGCATACGTAATCAGTCCGTCAAAAATACAGTTCTTAATCCCCTGTCGGACTTCATCATCACGCGGGGCCGGTGCAATTACTTTGTAGTCAAATAAGTTAATAGTTTTCTGCACGATGTCATGTTGCAGCATATTGCCTTTAAGCTCGGTACCCATGACGGTTTTTTCTTCCATGTTGGCGCATAACAGTGCGCAGCAATCATGCATGAAATAGTGAGACTGTTCGGCAAAGTAAGAAGTAACTTCCGTGGCATGGCTAAATGTTTCCTGCAAGACAGCAGGGGTGGCGAAATACGCCCTCACGCCCGGGTCACTGACAAAGGATTTACTGCTGACATTAATCGGCCCGGGTATTTGATTCACCAGCTGATCGATGTGTGTGAGTGACAGCGCGACAACATCGCGCAGTTTTCGTTTGTAGTCTGGCGCCAGGCGTAACTTTGGATCTATACCGTCTACCACGCGCTCGATGTAATCGTCGATATCAGTGGGCACGCTGCTCGCTTGCGCAGCGGCGTTCGGGGTAGCCAGGTTTTTGAGGAATTTGAACAGTGTTTGCATCGTCGGATTAGTATATCTATATGCATTGCTGACACAAATCATTTATCAGTCGGGAGGCACTTACCTGAAGATAATATGACGCAGAACAATCAGTATAAGCTAATATAATTAAATACTGGCTCAGTAATGTATTGATTGCCACGGTTCAAAACTGGCCGTTTAAGCGCTTAAATCCGATGTCAGTATAATAATGCCTGTCTTCGTTAGAGTCGTCAGCGAACAGACGCAAGTGATTTAACGCAGTCAATCCATTTCGCTCTCACCCCAGGTGTGGCGGTCCTGACAATCGCAATCTCGGTAATTTTCACTAGCTAGATGCCGCTAAGGCCAGGAATGGTGTGTTTCATTTCATTGTGCCCCGGCCGGTGATAGATCCAGCGGTAATACCAGGGCGGGGTATCCATGGTAACAATCAGGTGTGCAGTTCGAGCTGATAATAATTTATCCCAGAATGCAGAGTTCTCGCGATATTTAAAAGCAAAGCCCGGTAAAAAACCCCTGTCGATAAACCCCTTAATGCTGGCATGGTGCCCCACCAGTTCGGATACACAAGCACAAGGTGATCTGACCACCGGATGAGTTCCTGCGCTCTGACCAGGTCAGGTTCAAGCGTCTGTATGTTTTTATAGCCTTTCCACAGTATCGGATCAAATTTTAATTCGCCGAGCAGTAGTTGTCTTACTTCAAAACCTGATGCGGTTGCACTGTGTTTATGCGTGCTGGTGAGCGTGCCACAAAAACTCTTCGTGTTGGGATGGCCGAGGATAAGCAGGCTATTCTTTTACATGAATAATGAGCGCTCGACGAATTAGCTTATTTAGTATTAAAGATCGTACCAGAGTACGTCATCGGTACTTCCAACAACTTCGTAGGCCTTTACCGCGACGCGTAACAATGCACAATCAGCTGATGCCAGGAAGGTGCCGAAATCGGGGTGCCTTGCGAGGTAGGCCTGCATAACGGCAGCGCGATCATCAGCAGGAACTTCTGATGCATTACCGTGTGCAGTAATAACCAGGCCCCGGTGTGCAGCTGAGCCCGTCGCGCTTCGGTTGTCTATCAACAAAGCGACGCGTCCGTCTTTTGACAGGCTGGTGTACTT